>JAGXIK010000184.1 GCA_024635715.1 Gillisia sp. | reverse complement strand
ACAATATTTGGCAAATTCTATATCTGTAGTGACTTGTAATAAAATTGCTTGCGCAGATGATTTTGTTAATTATCAGAATTTGCAAGATCTTTCTAGAGAGTATGGGGCTTCTTTTTTATATGAAACCAATGTAGGAGCAGGATTACCTATAATAGATACACTTAAGAATTTAATGGCGTCAGGAGATAGAGTTCATAAAATTCAGGCAGTGCTTTCAGGAAGCTTAAACTTTGTTTTTAATAATTATAATGCAGAGGAACCATTTTACAAAACTGTTGAACAGGCAATGCTAGAAGGATATACAGAGCCAGATCCAAAAATTGATCTAAGCGGAATTGATGTGTCCCGAAAAATACTCATTCTTGCTCGTGAGAGTGGTTTGGAAATGGAATTGGGTGATATTGAGAATGATAGTTTTTTATCTGAAAAAAGCCTGAATACCACTACCAATGACACATTTTTTGAGTTACTGAAAAAGGATGAAGACGACTTCAAAAAGATGTATGAGGACGCCGAAGCTAATAATAAGCAATTAAAATATGTCGCTCAATTGGATAATGGAAAAGCTAAGGTAGGATTACAACAAGTGGGACCTGAACATCCTTTTTATAATTTAAGTGGTAGCGATAATATCGTTTTATTCTTTACTAATAGATATAGTGAGCAACCTTTAATAGTTAAAGGAGCAGGGGCAGGGGCAGATGTTACTGCTTCAGGAATATTTGCAGATATAATAAGAATAGGTAAAAAATAGCTAATGGAAGAAATTAAAATATTTGCTCCGGCAACATTGGCTAATCTTTCCTGTGGTTTTGATGTGCTGGGATGCTGTCTGGACAATGTGGGAGACGAAATGTATATTAAAAAGAACAATGTTAATCAGGTAAGAATTACTAGAATAACAGGGCAAGTGCTTCCAATGGAAACTCTTAATAATGTAGCTGGTGTTGCGGTCCAGGCATTATTAGAAAACCTAAATTCTACTCAAGGATTTGATATTGAAATAGATAAACACATCAAACCGGGAAGTGGCATAGGGAGTAGTGCAGCTAGCTCAGCAGGAGCGGTATATGCGGTTAATAAACTGCTGGAAGAACCCTTTACACTTAAAGAACTTATTCCGTTTGCTATGGAAGGAGAACGTTTAGCCAGTGGTAATGCACATGCAGATAATGTTGCTCCTGCTTTAATGGGTGGCTTTAATCTTGTAAGGAGTTATCAACCATTAGAAGTAGTTTCATTGCCATCACCTCCACAATTAAGAGTTGTTATTTTGCACCCATTAATTGAATTGAAGACCAAGGATTCCCGGTCAATTTTAAAACAAAGTGTGTATTTAAAAGATGCTGTTAGCCAATGGGGAAACCTGGGAGCTTTAATAAGCGCTTTATATACAGAGGATTATGAGTTGCTAGGGCGTAGCTTGGAAGATAAGATCATAGAACCGGTGCGTTCTATCTTAATTCCTTTTTTTGATGATCTTAAAAAAGTCGCATTGGAAAGTGGAGCTTTAGGTTTTGGGATCTCAGGCTCAGGACCTTCAGTTTTTGCAATGTGTAAAGGAGATACTGTTGCAGCAAGTGTAAAGGAAGCTATGCAATTGTTTTACCAGGAAAAAGGAATAGATTTCGATCTACATCAATCAGAAATTAATACTCAAGGAATTAAAATTTTATAATGCAATATTTCAGCTTAAATAACAGAGAACATACCTCCAGTTTTGAGAATGCGGTACTAAGAGGGCTTGCACCAGATAAAGGTTTGTACTTTCCCGAGAAGGTCATCAGTTTACCTAAATCTTTTTTTAAGGATATCAATGGTTTTTCTAAAGTTGATCTGGCCTTTCAAGTAATCAAAAATTATGTAGGGGATGAAATACCTACTTCAGAATTAACCAAGATCATTGAACATACACTGGATTTTGATTTTCCTGTGGTTTCAATAAAAGAAAATATTGGAGTTTTAGAGCTTTTTCATGGTCCAACCATGGCGTTCAAAGATGTGGGAGCAAGATTTATGGCAGGAAGCTTAGGGTACTTTATTAAAAAAGGTAATGTTGGGAATGTAACTGTGTTGGTAGCAACATCTGGAGATACTGGAGGAGCCGTAGCAAATGGTTTCCTTGGTGTAGACGGAATTGATGTAGTTATTCTTTACCCTAAAGGAAAAGTTAGCGAAATTCAGGAAAAGCAGCTTACTACACTTGGCGAAAATATTATTGCGCTGGAGGTCGATGGCACTTTTGATGAATGCCAGGATATGGTTAAACAGGCTTTTTTAGATGAAGAGATTCAAGAACATAGACAATTAACTTCAGCGAATTCTATAAATGTAGCGCGATGGTTACCACAAATGTTCTATTATTTTATAGCCTATCAGCAACTAGCTGAAATCGATAAAAAAATAGTTTTTTCAGTGCCTAGTGGAAATTTTGGAAATATATGTGCAGGGATGTTGGCCGTAAAAATGGGACTACCAATAGATCACTTTATTGCTTCTAGCAATGCGAACGATGTTATAGGTAGATATCTTGATTCTGAAAAATATGAGCCTAGACCAAGTGTTTCAACTATTTCTAATGCTATGGATGTTGGAAATCCAAGTAACTTTATTAGAATAATAGAACTCTTTGAGAAAGATTTTAAGAATCTTAAAAATCATTTATCCTCCTATAGTTTTACTGACGATCATACAAAAAAGGCTATGAAAGAGATGTTTGACGAAACGGGTTATATAATGGATCCACACGGAGCGGTTGGATATTTAGGTTTACAGGAATTTCTCAAAAAGAATCCTGAGTATTATGGTACTTTTTTAGAAACTGCTCATCCCGTGAAATTTTTGGAAACAGTTGAGAGTGTTATTGGAAAAAAATTGGAAATCCCACCAGCTATTAATGCAATCTTAAATAAAGAAAAGATTGCAATCTCAATAAAAAAGTATGCAGATCTTAAGGCACATTTACTGAACTAAACGCAAAAATCCCTTTCAAGTTATTTTGAAAGGGATTTTTGAATTAAATATATTTGATATTATTGTGCGCTATATTTTGCTGCTTGTCCTTCTTTAGGTAAAGATTTTAGAATAAAATCTCTGATATCATTATTTGCATTTTTAAGGTCTTCACTTCTTAGATACATCATGTGCCCACTTCTATATGCCTTAAAACTTAATCTATCTTGCATTTTTCCGCTAGGATCTAATTGCCACATAGAATATTTGGCATTAAAATAAGTAGTTGCACCATCATAATAACCAGATTGGATAAGCACATCTAAATTCGGATTTTGCGCCATCGCTTGTCTCAAATTCTCCCCACTATTATCTCCGCTTCTATCCCAAGGATGCACCGGCCCAAACATATTATATTTAATGTCGGTTTTAAAATTCAAATCTTGTTGCAGGTAGTAATTAATTGCTGGAGTGAATGAATGTAGCCAAGAAGTTAATTCTGCATTGTAATCTGGAGAATCTCCTGCAACTTTACTATCCATCCCCAGATATCTAGAATCTAAACGCCCAACCGTAAAACCTCCATCTTCTCTCATGAGTTCTTTCCAGAAATACTGAAAGGGGACTGCAAGATTATTTTGCATAAACACTTTTTCTGAAATCCCGGAATAGCTAGACATTTTAGCAGCAATCTCCTTCTTTTTAGTTTCTTCAATAAACCCACCTTTTACCAATACTGGTAGCAAAGTATTTATAGCATAATTTTCTACTTCTGGTAAGACCTCATCCAGATCTTTGTTTTGTAGAGCAGTTGGTAGTTTTTTATGATACCAAGCTGCGGCTGCAAAATATGGAAGTCTATTTGCGATTTCTACAGGACCATCACGTTCTATCCCAATTTCTGTAGGAGAAACCAAAATCACTCCATTTAAATACATCCAATGGCTATTCTGAAGCTCTAAGGCTAATCCAGAAACTCTGGTAGTTCCATAACTCTCACCAATAAGATATTTTGGCGATAACCATCTATTTTTTCTGGTTACAAATGTGTTAACCCATTCTGCCAGGTATTTTATATCTGCTTGAACTCCGAAGAAATCTTTTCTGTCTGTTTTGTTCTCTTCAGGATTTATCAATCTAGAATATCCTGTGTTTACAGGATTTACATAAACGATATCTGCAACATCCAGAATTGAATACGGATTTTCTTTCACCCCATAAGGTTGTACAGGAAAACCTTCATCATCTATCTTTAAAATTCTAGGCCCGGTATAGGCTAAATGCATCCAAACTGATGCAGAGCCTGGACCCCCATTAAAGGAGACCACTAAAGGTCTATTCTCCGTATTTTTAATATCATCGCGTTTATAATAGGTGTAAAATAAACTCGCAACAGGTATTCCTTTTTCGTTCCAAACAGGCTGTGTTCCAGTTTGAGCAGTGTAATTTATGTTCTTCCCATTGATAGTTACAGAGTGGTTGGACACTACCATAGTATCTACAGGGAGTTCTACTTTTTGGGCAAAGATATTGAGCGAAAATAATGTAAAAACAAAAAGAGTAAAATATTTCATAGGATTCTATTATTAGGGATTGGCTAGAAATGTACAATTTCACCAAAATTAACTAAATTAATTAAAATTTGCGCAATCTGAGGAGGGTATATTAACTCCTGCAGCCTGCTCGTAAACTAGTGTGGCACCCAAGTGGCCTGTATAAATTAAATAACCTGACCCCAGTATCAAAGTTACTATTATCAGAATATCGAATAATTTCCTTTTAAAGGAAATTAATTTCAGCTGAAAAAGGAGGTCAAAAATTAAAGCACCACTAAATAACCACATGGTGGTATAAGAAGAGTTTTCATGATCCTTTAGAATTGTTGGATCACATAAAGTGCGGGAAACTATACCATCTGCAAGATCACCTGTATAAATAGCAATCCATCCGCCAATTACTCCTAGGCTAAGAATTATAGTGCCCGGTAAAGAAAGGAATTGGCCCTTACTCCAATATCCGATGATTTTAAAAAGAGTTCCCAAAAGCAGCAACGCTATTGGAAAATGAACGAACAGAGGATGATAAACCTCTGTTCGCAAAAATTCCGGTATTTCGGACATGGTTTATTCTAGAATAATTACTGATATTGGATCCAGTCTTTTACCTGTTTTTTCTACTTGTACCTCTACATTTTGTCCCTCTTCCAGTTCGGAAAATTCTACAGTATTACCATCTCTGGTTAAAGTAGTAGTGTCTGTAAAGTAAAGCTCTAAGGTCTTACCATCAGCAGTTTCTACATATATTTCAGTTTTCTCAGGTTCAACTTCTTTGATAGTTCCTTGGTAAGTCCCCGATTCGACAACGTCTGTTTTTTCACCACAAGATGTGAAAACCAATGCTAATACAGCAAATGCTGCAACTAATTTCAATTTCATAAGATTAATTTTAATATACTCAATTATACTTCCGTAGAAGCTTTTTCAAAACTATTAAAAAATATTGTTAATACCACTTAATATTCAAATATACCCTCAAAAAGAAAGAATATTATAAATACTTGATGGAGCCAAATGGATATAAACATCTTATTTTTTAATATGCGTTTATGACATTTTGCGAATTTATAAATTGATATTTGGTAAAATTTGAAATGCCTATCTACAAAGACAATTCTTTGTTGAGGTTATTAATGTTGGAAGGAGCACCAAAAAGGTAGAGTAGATCACCTTGTTTAATCATTGTATCTGGAGTGATATCTGTAATATAATGGCTGTCTCGTTTTATTGTTAAAATAGTAACGCCATAGTGCTTACTAATGCCGGATTCCATAACGGTTTTTTCTACAACGCTATTTGCGCCTTGTTTTACACTTAGGGTTACAATTTCTTTATTTGGAATATTTAGATGTCGATAAGACGGAGTATGAGGCCCCACCTTTAAAGTAGTTAGCATTTCATAATCTGAAGATCGTACCTGATTTATAAAATTCTGAATCTCATCATGCGGAATTAAATATTTCCTTAATACTCTGCTGAAGATCTCTATAGAAGTTTCAAATTCTTCTGGGATTACTTCATCTGCACCAAGTCTTATATTCTCGGCTATTTCTTTTACATATCTGGTTCGCACAATAATAAAAGCCGTTTTAGAATAGTTTCTAACTTCATTGATGATTTTCTTAGTGGCATCAGGATCAGAAATAGCTATTACAACCACTCGTGCTTCTTGTACATGAACGTGTTTCAAGATAACAGGATTGGTGGCATCTCCAAATACAATTGGTTCTTTATTGCTTTTGGCCTCTTGAAATGCCTCTTGTCCCAGTTCTACAATTACATAAGGAATGTTGGTGCTTTTGGCAGCTTTAGAAATATTCTTTCCATTAATTCCGTAGCCAACAATTACTAAGTGATCCTTTAATTCTTCTATATTAGAATGATTTTGAAGCTGAATATTATGATAACTAATCAGTCGTTTTCTTATAGCTTTTGGAACAGGTATTTTTAATAGAAAATAAGTAAGTTTAGGTGCATAGTTCATTAAAAATGGAGTAAGCGCCATTGTGATAATTGAGATCGCTAAAAAGTACTGATAGATATTGGTGGGTAATAAGCCGTTTTCTAAACCTACGGTAGATAATAAAAGTGAAAACTCACCCACTTGAAATATAGAGAAAACCGTTAAAAACATGGTACGGGCAGGATACCTTAAAGTTACTACCGTGATAATAATTATTAGCATTTTCAGCAGAATAACTGCAACAACTAAAAGTATAACGTATATAAAATTGTTGAAGAAGAACTCTAGATTTAATAAAGAGCCAACAGAGATAAAGAAGAAGCTAATAAAAATTTCCCGAAATGGTAACACATTCGCTGTAGCCTGATGGCTGTAATCTGACTCAGAAATAATTAATCCAGCAAAAAAGGCACCTAAAGCTAATGAAAGACCAATGGCAGATGTTAACCAAGCCACTGAAAAGCAAAACACAATGGTAGTTAAAATAAATAATTCTCTATTTTTTGATTTAACCACTAATTCAAAAATTCTTGGGACTATATAAATAGCCAATAAATAGATGACAATTAAAACACCTACAATTTTAATTAATAGAATTCCAAGGGTATTCCAAATATTTTCATCTTGCCCGGTAAGTAGAGGCGTTAGCAACATCATTGGGACTACTACGATATCCTGGAATATCAAAATGGCAACCGTAATCCTTCCATGTGGGGAAGTAACTTCTCCCTTTTCCTGTAGAATTTTTAATACAATTGCAGTACTACTTAAGGAAAAAAGAAACCCAATAAAAACAGCCGTGTTAAGAGGGATACCTATAATATTAGCTAAAAAAGCTGTTAAAAGAATAGTACCTCCCACCTGCATCCCACCACCAATAATGATAGTTTTTTTAATAGCTGCCAAGCCTTTAAGAGAGAGTTCGATCCCAATAATAAAGAGCAGAAATATTATACCTATTTCAGAGAGTAGTTCCACCTCATGTTGGGAGCTAATTAAATTGAAAGCATGTGGCCCTGCAATAATTCCCGCAAGTAGAAAACCCAGTAAGGAGGGAACTTTTATTTTCTGAAATAAAAGAATTATAAAAATAGAAAGGCCTAAAATTATAACTATGTCTTTTAAAATAGGTATTTCCATTGTTTTTGAGAATTGTTCTTTATAAAAAAAACCAATTTACAAAGAGCATTTTAATAAATGACATTAGATCTATTAAGCTTGCAAACATTTTTGGTTTAATTTATATGATCTAATTATCCTAAAAAAATATTTTATTTCAGCTTTGAGTCCACTAAGTTACCTGAACTTATCTTCAACCTGTCCTTCAAACTTCTGCTGGGATGATGAAACAAGCTAAATATGACAAAAAACAGAAAAATAGTTTGTTAAAATTAATTTAAAAGACAAAAAAGAGGTTGAAAGCATAGCTTTTAGAAGTATATACATCCTTAAATAAGGAGATTACACAAACCGAACTATAATTTCAACCTCTTTAATCTAGTTGTATGCCTTTAATTTTTCAACCAGGCAGTTCTTAATTTTACTCGTGCATCAGTTGCAGGAAGATCCATTTCTTTTATTGTAGTCTTCTTTGTTGTAGGAGCAGTGATTTTCCCTGTCAACATAATTTCCTCATCATTTCTTTCTAATAACATAGTTATATCATCCCCTTGGTTCCATGACTGAGACCCCATAACTAAATCATATACATTCTGGATAGTATATACAGTTCCATTCACTTCCTTAATGACATCTCCATTTTTAACACCTAATTGAGTTAAAAAAGAATTCATTGAAATCCCTTTTCTGAAAAACAATTCCATATTCTCAGGATTTCCATCAATATAAGGTACTTGTCCATTTAAAAAGTAAGAGGTAGGAGTGTCTTCTGTAGCGAATGTAACACCAACTTTTGCTAAAAATTGATCGTAGGGAATTGGAGTGCTCCCAGTAACATAAGTATCAAAGAAATTCTGAATTTCTGGATAGGTTAACGAAACAATAGTAGGGATCAATTGATCATCCTTAAAAGGTTTATTCTTTCCGTATTTCTCACTTAATTTTTTCATGAGATCTAAAATCCCCATTTCACCTTTACTCAATTCTCTAAGTTTAAGGTCTAAAGCCATTCCTATCAATGCTCCTTTTTGGTAAACATTATAGTATTCATCTTTATAAGGCGCGTCCAGTACATTTTTACTCATGTATGTGAAAGACAAGCTATCATTATAATTTTTAGATGATTCTATCTGCGAGGATACTCTCTTATAAAAATCTTGGTTATCTATTAAGCCTTGGTTTATTTGGAAGAGATTTGCGAAATATTCTGTAACTCCCTCATACATCCATAAATGTTGAGACATTTTAGGATTGTTATAATCGAAATAATGGATCTCTTCTGCATGAACATTTAGCGGAGTAAGAATATGAAAGAATTCGTGTGACACCACATCTTTCATAGCTCCGTTTAATGTTTCTAGTGGCATTGTTTCTGGAAGTACCACAACAGTAGAAGTATGGTGTTCTAAAGCTCCAAAACCTTTAGCATCTAATTTTGATGGATCGGCCAAATATAATAAGATAGAGTAATTGGAGGTATTGTCTATTCTTCCTAAGAACCGCTTTTGAGCCGCGATCATAGTTTCAATTTGCGGCTTGATGCTTTTAGCAGTATGTACCTTGTTTGGTGAGTAAACAGATAACAACACTTTGATGCCTTCCACATTTACATAAGTGGTGTCTGGTTTAGAATACATAATAGGATTGTCTACTATGTCAAAATAACGCTGAGCTAAATAGATATCCTTTTTAGAATTTGGAATTTTCTCCAAATTAACACTTTCTGAAAGTTTTAGGGACGTACTACCAAATAGATCATTTGGTCTGTTTACGATTAATTGATAAGGTTTTTCCTTTAAGTCATCAAAATATCCTACAAATCCATGTAAGTTTAAAAGCATGTTTTCATTTACATCGATATTAGTTCCGGTAGGAGAGAAAACCCCTTTTTCACCATCGATATCAAAAGTATCGTTCACCAAGTAAGTGATCTTATCTAAATTTGCAGAATTTTGAATTTTCCAAGAATTTTCATCGGTCTTTACCACTAATAATTCAGCACCTAAATAATCAATAGCTTTGAAATTATCTATAAAATTTCCGTAATTATCTATAGAATAGGTGCCTGGAACTGTTTTCGGTAGATGGAAAGTTACTTCTGAAGTAGTGAATTTTCCAGGATCTACTGTAACCTTTACGCGATCTTCTTTAATATTAACTAGATCTAGATTTACTACTGTTCTTTCTTCAGTATTTTTATTTATGCTTTGGGGCGTTTTACATCCAAAGGCAACACTCAGGAGTGCTATAGAATATATTAATTTCTTCATTAAATAGGGTTTGTTTTGATTTACACAAATTAGACTTAATCAATTATCAAATGTT
>JAGXIK010000183.1 GCA_024635715.1 Gillisia sp. | reverse complement strand
TAGGATTTGCCATTAAGCAAAGACATGTCATATAATTTTCGAAGATTTAAAGAATCTTCCTGCTTGTTATTAATTTGTGAAAATGATAGTTGACTACATAAAATGGAAAGTCCTACTATAAATATTTTTTTCATTGATACTGTTTTTTTGAATTTTAAAAAGGTAATTATAAGGTTTCTTTTTTTAAGATCTCCTTGTATTCTTCCAGATTATTTTTAATCTCTTGAGATAACTCTGGCTCCTGAACATCCTTATATTCTATAAGCACCTGGTACAATATTTTAGCAACCAAATAACGTGCCGTGTCCTTATCATCTGCAGGGATAACATACCAGGGAGCATGAGGTTTGGAGGTTGAATTAATAGCGCTTTCATAGGCATGCTGATATTTATCCCATAATTTGCGTTCTTTAAGATCGCCCGGAGAAAATTTCCAATTCTTTTCAGATTTATTTAACCTACGCAATAAGCGTTGGCGTTGCTCTTCCTTAGAAAGATGAAGGAAAAATTTAAAGATAATCGTACCATTATTGGCAATATGTTTTTCAAAATCTCTGATAGAATTGAATCGTTCTTCCCAAAATTCTTCGGTTATATCTCCCAGACTATTAACCTTTGGTAAATTTGATTCTAGAATATATTCTGGATGCACTCGTGTAACAAGTACATTTTCGTAATGAGTCCTATTGAATATTCCAAACTTACCCCGAGCAGGTAGTGCAATATAATGTCTCCATAAAAAATCATGCTTAAGCTCTAAGGGTGTTGGCACTTTAAAACTATGCACTACTACTCCTCTGGAATTAAAATCTTTAAAGACTTCCCTTATCATACTATCCTTACCCGCAGTATCCATTCCTTGAATACATATAAGTACCGCATATTTACCATGCGCATATAATTTATCCTGCCATTTACCAAGTTTCACTCTGGTATCTTCAAGCAGATTTTTAACTTTTTTCTCGCTGATTTCCAAAGGATAGGAAGTCGCTTTGTTCTTTAATTCAAACTCAGAATCTATTCGAAAATGTTTAAGATCTAATTTATCCATATTCTAAATCGTTGAATGCTAAATATACAATCTTTAAGAAACATATTTTTTTTATATTCGCCATTAAATTCAACAGATTGGAGAGAGAAGAAATAATACAGAATTTTGCCACATTACTCAAGGAAATCCCTAGTTCTATGGAGTTGGTAATGAATGATTCTAAAAGGGATCAGCGATTCCGTTATTTGGCAACTCATATGGTTGATAAGGCTCTTAAGAAAGATGCCCTTATTATTTCTGAAAATCAAAAAGGTTTTGCCATACTTTTTAAAACAAGTAAAAAAGATGAAAACTTTTGGAGCGAATTGCCTGAGCAATTAGGTCTTGTTTGGAATGTTACAGGGATAAAGAAGGCTCTAAAAATATTAAAGACACAAAAATACATCAAGAGCCAACGCCCACAGGAGGGTGAGTATTTATACTGTTGGTTTTGGGGGATTTTAGAAGATTCTCGCGGGGCAGATAAACAAGTGGGAAAAGAAATGAAAGACGAATTTTACCGTCAGGCAAATCTTTATAACATCCCGTTATATGCTGAAACCAGAATGCGCCAAAATTCGTTGGTATATCAACGATTTGGGTTCGAACTTTTTAATACCTGGCAACATCCAAGTGGAGATACTATGTATTTCTTGAGATATTTACCAAACTCCTCTAAGAAATAATTTAATTGAAGTTTATTAAGCTCTTTACGATTTACTTGCAAAGAGTTTTACATCTTCTTCAGTAACCTCTGAACCTCCAAGAATAATAAGACGTTCTACAACATTCCTTAATTCACGAATGTTCCCTGTCCAGTCATAATCCTGTAGCTGTTTTACTGCTTTTTCTGTAAACACCTTCACATTACTCCCATGCTCTTCTGCGATTTTTTCTGAAAAGAAATTAATCAATAATGGAATATCATCTCTACGCTCATTTAAGGGTGGTACCTTAACAAGGATCACCGCTAATCTATGATATAGATCTTCTCTGAATTTTTTATCCTCTATTTCCTTTTTAAGATCTTTATTGGTAGCCGCAACTATTCTAACATCTACTTTAATATCCTTATCGCTCCCAACCCGAGAGATCTTATTTTCTTGCAAAGCGCGTAAAACCTTGGCTTGAGCAGAAAGGCTCATATCGCCAATTTCATCTAAGAAGATGGTGCCGCCATTTGCAGCTTCAAATTTCCCTGCTCTATCCTTATTTGCTGAAGTAAATGCTCCTTTTACATGTCCAAAAAGTTCACTTTCTATTAATTCTGAAGGAATAGCAGCACAATTCACCTCTATCATTGGACCGCTAGAGCGATCACTTTTTTCATGTATCCAATGCGCCACTAATTCTTTACCTGTACCATTTGGCCCAGTAATTAGCACCCTAGCATCGGTTTGTGCAACTTTTTCTATAATTTCTTTAATTGAAGTGATCGCAAGAGATTCCCCGATCATCTGGTATTTTTTGCCTACTTTTTTCTTAAGTAGCGTGTTTTCTACAACCAATTCTTTCCTGTCCAACGCATTGCGAACGGTGTTCAATAATCTATTGAGATCTGGGGGTTTAGAAATATAGTCGAAAGCGCCCAATTTCATGGTATTTACGGCTGTATCTAGATCTCCGTGCCCAGAGATCATAACTACTGGCACTTCTGGTTTTATCTTTTTTATGGCTTCAAGAACCTCAATTCCATCCATTTTAGGCATCTTGATATCGCATAAAACAAGATCGTATTCTTCATCTTTTATTTTCTCTATACCGATCAATCCATCTTCAGCTTCTTCTAACTGATAGGTTTTGTTTTCTTCAGAAAGAATTTTAACTAAAACCCTGCGTATTGATGCTTCATCTTCTATTACTAAAATCTTTGCCATTATAATATACTGAATTTAAGACCTGTACGGCCATATAAAGAATTTGTGTCGTTTATGGTATATACCCTATCCTGATTTTCATCTCTTAAGCGAACATCATTAATAAGGCTATGACCACCGTAAATATAAAAAGAAAAATACTTAGAGAACTTCAATTCGTATCCAATCCCAGATAAAACCGTAGTTAGAGATATGTTTTGAGCCAGCCTTTCATTTGTTGATGTAACTGCATTTGGTCTAAATTTCTCTTGAATATTTGCATAAAACCCATCTATAGTTACAAATGCCTGCAAAGCACTTTTTTCACCCAGATAGTATCTTAGATTAGTTTTTGGTACTCCCAGAGTGTAAGACCATTGAGGACGGAACCTTCTATAATAATTAACAATAGGCAAGGGGAAATTTACACTTGTAGAAGTAGAATACCGTAGACCCAAAATTAATCTCCAAGGTTGAATAAATCGTTCGTCTTTTTTAGATTTTATAAAAAATATTGATCCCGTATACTCTACATCTTCACTTTGTAATTTTTCTGTGTCAAAATTAGAAGTAGCAATTACTTCTCCTTGTATCCCAAACCGCCATTCTTCACTCATTTTAAAAGTGTAACCTAAACTAAAGGTATAGGATTGTAAATGTTCCAAGTTTTCTGTGGGAAAAGGAGCGACATCTTTATACTGGAAATTGATGTTTTCATATTGAATTCCTGGTATTAAATAAGCACCACTATCATTTAGTTTAACAGGAAATTTAAGGGAAGACCTGAAACGACTAAATGAATTATCTGAATTTGACTGAGGGAAATTAGTGTATTCTATCCTCGCCAAATCCGCCGACTGACCATTCATTGTTGTAGTTAATCCAATAAAACACAAGAATAAAATTGTGTTAAGTATTTTCTTCATTTGCGGGCGGAATTGTCGGAGTACTTGCCTTAGCCGGATAAAACATATGTACATCTCGTTGAGGGAAAGGAATGGTAATACCATTTATTCTAAACTTATGATCTATTTTAAACCTCAACTGACTTTTAATTTTAGGATCTACAAAGCTATCTGTAACAAAGAAATGTAATGAAAAAACCAATGCCGAATCTCCAAAATCTTCGAAAAGCACGAAAGGTTCAGGCTTTTTAACAATTCCTGTTTGCTCTCTCGCACATTCCAATAATATAGCTTGAACCCTTTCTGTATCGCTTCCGTAGGCCACTCCAACCTTAACAAATTCACGGGTAGATCTATGATTTTGAGTGTAATTGAATAAAATCTCACTTATAAATTTATGATTAGGAATAATCATTACTTTATCATCTCTTGTAAGTACTCGAGTAGTTCGTAATTTAATGCTTATTACTCTTCCTACCCTTCCATCTATCTCTATAATATCTCCTACCAAAAGAGATTTATCTACGATAATAAATAAACCTCCAATAACATCCTGAAAGAGTTCTTGCAAGGCTAAACCCAGACCAACAAACAATGCTGCAGATGCAGTTAGAAGCACTGTAATATTGATTCCCGCTGAACTTAAGGTAACAATAATAACAATTAGATATACTAAGTATTTTATGAATTTAAATACACTTATAAATTTTAGCTTATCGTTTTCTTCGAGTTTCCTAGTCAAGAAAACACGTATTAATCTAAGTACTATAGTGGTAATAACAAAAGTAAAAATCACTAGAAGAACTATTCCTACGGTTACATGTATTCCGCCTGTGTCTTCCCCCGTAAAAGGATAAAGGGTAATATTCAGGAAATCTTGGATCAATCCCCAGATATCTTGTTCTATCACTTCTTTAACTTTCTCTACTTTCCCTTGCATTAATTAATATTTAATCCATTTATACAATTCTTTATAGGTAGGTTTCTTACCATACATTAAAATTCCTACTCTATAAATTTTAGCAGCCAACCAAACTACACCAGCATTAGATACAAATAATATAATTAAAGAAATCGCTAGTTCATACCACGGTACTCCAAACGGAATTCGCATAAGCATAACAATTGGTGAGGTTAACGGAATCATAGAAAATATAGTAGAAACTGTGCCATGAGGATTTTCAATCACAGAGAAGAAACCAACATAGATCCCCAACATTAAAGGTAAAATTATAGGGAACATAAATTGTTGCGTATCGGTTTCAGAATCTACTGCTGCGCCAATAGCAGCGTAAATAGCACTATAAAGAAAGTAACCTCCTATAAAATATACCAGAAACGAGATTATTAAGGTTAGAATAGGCAAGTTGGTAATATCTATGATTAGCTGTTGTATTTCTCCATTAGAAACCTGCTCTATCTCTTGCATTTGAGGCTGTGCTTCCATTAAATTCATACCGGTAAGAGACGAGGTTATAAATAAAAGAACAGCTCCTAAAACAACCCAAATAGTGAATTGGGTAATCCCTGCTAAAGAAGTTCCAATAATTTTTCCAAGCATCAGCTGAATAGGTTTTACTGAAGAAATTATAATTTCGATTATTCTGTTGGTCTTTTCTTCGATCACACTTCGCATTACCATGTTTCCATAGATAATAATGAACATCATAAGCAGATATCCTGCCGCACCTCCAAATATCATCTTTATATAATTGGACATTTTTGAAGTTCGCTTCCCTTCAAAATTCTCTATACGAATGTCTACTTGTGCCTCTGCCGCTTTAATTTGCGAAATATCCAGCCCACGAGAAATAAGCTCTCGTGTAGTTAGGTTCTCTGAAATAGTTCGCTCAATTTGCCTTAGAATTCCAATAGAAGGAGCTTCTTTCCCAAAAAACCGGATAGATTTAGCAAGCTCTACATTATCTTGAGTGTTTGGAATATATAACACCCCATAATATTCTTTTTCTTTTACTAATAATTTTGCCTCCTCTAGAGAAATTGAAGATACATCTACAAAATCTATTTCTTCCTTATTTTCGAATTCTCCTTTAAATAAGTCACTGTCATCTTTAACTGCAATAGTATGGGTTTCACTATTGTTAAGCATACTTAAGTAAGCGATCAAGGAGAACATTCCTACTAAAATTAGCGGGCTCAAAAAGGTCATTACAATAAAGGTCTTATTTCTTACCCTTGCCAGATACTCCCTTTGAATAATTAAGTTAAGGTTATTCATTTCTAGTAACGGTTTTAATAAAGATATCATTTACTGAGGGTACTACCTCTACAAAATGATTAACTCTGGATTTTGTGATTAAATATTGTAAAAGATCGTTTGGCGACTCATTTGGTTTTATTTGAATACTCAATTTTAAATCGTCTGAGAGTGATTTAAATTGTGCTTTTCCAACTTTAAAATTGCTTTTCAATTCTGCTAACAACTCATTTTCGTTAAATGGATTCATTCCCACTTCAAAAGTATTCGTCTTATGCGCTCTTTTAATATCGTCTACTTTTCCATCCAATAATTTATTAGACTCATGGATCAATGCCATATAATCACATAATTCTTCTACACTTTCCATCCTGTGAGTAGAAAACAAGATCGTAGCACCTTCATTACGGAGTTGTAAGATCTCGTTTTTAATAAGATCTGCATTTACGGGATCAAAACCACTAAAAGGTTCATCAAAGATCAATAATTTTGGACGGTGAAGTACGGTGATCACAAATTGTACTTTCTGAGCCATCCCTTTAGAAAGCTCTTGGATCTTTTTATCCCACCAATGTTTAATGTCTAATTTGGTAAACCAATAATCCAATTGCTCTTTAGCTTCAGCCTTGGTTAAGCCTTTAAGTCTGGCGAGATAAAGCGCTTGTTCTCCAACCCTCATAGATTTGTAAAGTCCGCGTTCCTCTGGCAAATATCCTATATGGCCCACATCATTTGGATGCAATGCTTTCCCATCTAAATATACCACCCCACTATCGGGCATGGTTATTTGATTGATTATTCTTAGAAAAGTGGTCTTTCCCGCACCATTTGGCCCTAGCAGTCCGAAAATGCTTTCTCTAGGGATATTGATGGAGACATTATTTAGTGCAGTAAAATTTCCAAATTGTTTGCAAATATTTTCTGCAACCAGAAGATTATCCATAAAAGTCTATTATCTCGTAAATATATTGAAATAGCGCAGAAATGCTTTTATATACCTGAAATTTTATTTTCACTCCTTATTAGTAACATCTATTAAAACAAAAACCCACCCTTAAAAAAATATTAAGGATGGGAAAAAAATTGCTATGAAAAAGAAAAAGTATCACTAATTAAATTAGTGATACTCAAATATATAAAAATTATCTTAAAGTTTTCTTAATTAAGAAAACATATCTTTTACCTTCTCAAAAAACGATTTATCGCTTTTTTCTGGATTAGGTTGAAAATTTTCATCTGTTGCCATTTTCTCGAAAAATTCTTTTTGCTCTTTGTTTAACACCCTTGGGGTCCAAACATTCACATGCACTAAAAGATCTCCCTTTCCATAACCATTAATGTTCGAGATACCTTTACCACGAAGTCTCAATATTTTTCCAGACTGAACTCCTTCATCTATCTTGATGCGAACTTTGCCTGAAACAGTATCTATTTCTTTACTTGCTCCTAAAACAGCTTCAGAATAGCTTATATAAAGATCGTAATGCAAATTGTCTCCTTCACGTTGTAAAGTTGGGTGTGATTTTTCTTCAATAGCAACTAAAAGATCTCCTGGAACACCATTCCCTGGAGCCTCATTACCTTTGTTTGAAACTTTTAATTGCATTCCATCCTCTACTCCTGCAGGGATTTTAATGGTTACAGTTTCTTCCGTTACCTTAAGTCCATGAGCATCTGCATCTGCAGGTTTCTTATCTATTATCTGTCCTGCACCACCACAAACTGTACAAGGAGAAGCTGTTTGCATTCTACCAAGTATAGTATTAGTGATTCGGGTTACTTGTCCTGTTCCACTACAAGTAGAACACGTTTTGTAAGTAGTCCCTTCTGCTTGAACTTTACGCTTTACTTTTATTTTTTTCTCGGCACCGTTAGCAATCTCTTCCAGGGTTAAACTCACTCTAATACGTAAGTTACTCCCTTTAACTCGCCTTTGACCACCGCCGCTGAAACCTCCAAAACCAGAGAATCCGCCGCCACCGCCGCCAAAACCACTACCGAAAATGTCGCCAAATTGGCTGAATATGTCATCCATATTCATACCGCCTGCACCACCACCGCCGCCAAAACCACCGTCGAATGCTTGGTGTCCAAAACGATCGTATTTAGCACGCTTATCGTCATTGCTCAGAATTTCATATGCCTCAGCTGCCTTCTTAAAGGTCTCCTCTGCATTGGAATCCCCGGGGTTTTTATCGGGGTGGAACTCTATCGCCTTCTTTCTGTAAGCCTTTTTTATTTCAGCCTTCGTTGCACCTTTGCTTAATCCTAATATTTCGTAATAATCCTCTTTCATTTTGTGATTTTGTAATTTTTAGTAGCGACTTAGATGTTAATTATTTTCCTGTCACCACTTTTGGATAGCGAATAATCTTTTCTCCAAGCATATATCCGCGCTCTACCACATCTACTATCTTTCCTTTCAGTTTATCTGAAGGAGCTGGAATTTGAGTGATTGCCTCATGCATATCTGCATCAAAAACATCACCTTGCTTCACGTTCATTGGTTCTAAACCTTTATTAAGCAAAGTCTCATTAAATTTATTGTAAATAAGCTCTACTCCTTTAAGTAAATTTTTGTCTTTAGCTTTTTTAATTTCATTCATCGCTCTGTCAAAATCGTCTAAAACGGGTAACATAGCTGACATAACTTCTTGATTAGCGGTCTTGAATAACTCAATTCGCTCTTTAGAAGTACGTCTCTTAAAATTTTCAAATTCAGCAAAAAGCCTTAAAAACTTGTCTTTTTCCTTTTCTAGATCTGCTTTTAATTGGTCATTCTCAGATAGGTCCTCTCCATCTGCTCCCGCCTCTACTTCCTCAATTGCTTCATCTAAAAGGTCTTCTATTTGATCTTTCACAGAATCCTTATTATTATCTTCACTATTATTGGTATCCTTATGTTTATCCATCGTTGCGCAAAATTTGTTTTCATGCAAAGGTCAAATTTGTTGCCAATCCAATTAAAATGTCAAAATGTCATCTGAAAAACTTTAATATACATTTATGAAATGTGCATTGATAAGCTTGTTACTTTTGCATTTCATTAAAAATTACTGTTAAAATGAAAAAAACAATTTTGAATATGTTTACAATTGCTGCAATAGGATTGGCAGTTGTGGGATGTAAAAACGAAAATAAAGAAGCTGAAACTACAGATGCTCAAGAAGTTGCTAATGCAACTATGGAAGCTACTGTATTTGAAGTAGACACAACCGCATCTGTGATTAACTGGCAAGGTGAGAAACCTACTGGAACTCATACGGGAACTATCAAGTTAAAAGAAGGAACTTTTAAAGCTAATGATAGCGTAATTGAAAGTGGAACTTTTGTAATTGATATGAACTCTATTAAAGATACAGATCTTGAAGGAGAGGATAAATTGAATCTTGAGAATCACCTTAAAGGAACTGTAGAAGGGAAAGAAGGAGATTTCTTTAATGTAACTAAGTATCCTACTGGTACTTTTGAAGTTACTGGAGTTTCTGAAAAGGATGGAAAAACAATGCTACAAGGAAATCTTACTTTAAAAGATGTTACTAAAAATGTTGAATTTCCTGTGACTATTAATATGAATGAAGACACTATGGAATTAACTAGTGAAAAATTCAATATTGACAGAACTAAATGGAATGTGAATTATGGTTCTAAATCTGTTTTTGATGGATTAGGAGATAAATTCATCAATGACGAGATCGAATTAATGATTGAAGTAAAAGCTAAGAAAGCTTAATTTCAAAAAGAGATATATTAAAAGAGGCTGCAATTTGCAGCCTCTTTTTTTTTATAACAAATCTTCCAAAGCTTTAGTTAAGTTCTTATACCTAAACGAAAAGCCTGTATTTTCTATTTTATCTGAACTTACTAATTGACTAGATAAAACAACCGTAGACATATCGCCCAATGCAACTTTTAGTGCAATTGCAGGAACATTTGGTAACCACACGTTCTTATCCAATTGTTTAGCGATCCCGTCCATTAATTCGGTATTTGTGACAGGATTAGGAGCTACCGCATTATACACTCCTTCCAGATCATTCTCCAAAATATGCATGTATAAGTCAGCTAGATCTTCTATATGAATCCATGATTGCCATTGTTTACCGCTTCCAAAGGCTGCACCCAAATTAAAATCTGCCGGCTCTTTCATTTTCTGTAATGCTCCACCATCTTTAGCCAACACTAAACCGGTACGCACTTTTGCTACTTTAATATTTAATTCTTTAAAAATATCTGCTGCTGCCTCCCATTTCTCTACAACTTCAGCTAAAAAAGATTCATCTGTATTAGATTCATCTTCCGTATAAAGCTTTTGCAAAGAGCTTGGATAGATACCTATAGCACTTGCAGAAATAAATTGTGATATGGTCTTACTTGAAGACTTTAAAGAATTAAATAATAGTTTGGCAGTTTCCACTCTACTATCTATTATCTCTTCTTTATAACTGGAAGTCCATCGCTTAGCGATACTGGCTCCAGCGAGATGTATAATTGCATCTACATCATTCAAGCATCTATCATCAATCTCCTTTTTGGTGGGATCCCAATAAAAACCTTTATAGTTTGGTTTATTTTCAATCTTATCTTTACTCGTAGTTAAGTAATTTACATCAAATCCTTTTTCAATACATTTCTTAGCGAGGTTTGAACCCACTAATCCTGTAGCACCTGTAATTAAAACTCGCATATTTTTTTATTTGAAGTTAATTGAGAACTTAAATGAAAGCTAACATTTTCACTAGGTTTAACAGCTACTAGTCTATTTTTTTTGTTGCTCTTAACATTTCTCGTTTTCCTGGAGGTCCAGGTAGCCGTTCTACAACCAACCCAACTTCTAACATTGCACGGCGAACACTACCTTTTGCGGCATAGGTTACCAAAACTCCATTACTTTTTAAGGCATTATACATTTTCTTAAAAATCTCTACCGACCAAAGTTCTGGTTGAACTCTCGCTCCAAAAGCATCAAAATAAATTAGATCATACATTTCATGATCTTCAATATCTTGAAAGAATTTCTTCTGTTTTGTAAGTTTAAATCCAGCGGTAATTTCCAATTCTTCTTCCCATTCTGAAGAATGAATATCTTTAAAGAAACTTTCAGCTTTGGGATCTTTAAGCACTTCAACAAAATTCAATTTTTCAACTTCTTCCTTTGCTACAGGATATGCCTCTACTCCGGTATATTTAATGGTGACCTTTTGAGCAGATGCTTCCTCCCAAGTAACCAATGCGTTTAGCCCAGTACCAAAACCAATTTCCAAAATGCTGATCTCGGTTTTATTGGTGTCATTTATGTAAGGGATCAATCCTGTATTAATAAAAACATGTTTGGCTTCCTGTAAAGCACCGTGTTTAGAATGATATTGCTCATTCCACTCTGGAATATGGATGGTAGAAGAACCATCCCCAGTAATAATTATCTCTCTTTTCAAATCTAGAATATTGAACGGTAAAATTAATGCAATTAAAATGCTTGGTCTCAAAAATCTATGATAAACTAATGTCTTAAAACCAAAGACTTAGAAAAAGATGAAAACAAAATAGCTCTTTTATCAATAAACAATTAATAGAGGTGACTGATTTTGAGTATTTTGGCCATTTTATATTGAAATAGCATTAAAATTAATGATTATTCTAGAAATCAATAATAATTGTATAAAATTCTTGAAAATATTATAGCGCTTGTTAATAATTTCAATCGATGTAACTTTGATTTTGTTTTAATTTCGGTAAATTTG
>JAGXIK010000182.1 GCA_024635715.1 Gillisia sp. | reverse complement strand
TGGAAAAATTATGAAGTGATCTTAGAGCGATACTCCATTTATGTATATCCTAGAATATCCAAAGGACTAATAGAAAATGAGTTTCTCACAAATGCTAAAATTACACGAGTGCCTGCTCCAATAATAGAAATGTCTTCTACATTTATAAGAAAAGCCGTTAAAGAAGGAAAGAATGTTAAACCTATGTTACCGGAGAAAGTCTGGAAGTATTTAGATGAGATGAATTTCTATAAATAAAAAACTGTTTAAAAAATTATTTTGATCTTCAGTTGAGTTAATTGATCCTACTTTTTTCATTGTGGAACTATAACCTAGCACATCGACTGCGCTCAATATAAAACCTCAAATTTTTTAAACAGTCCTCTAATATTTTTATATCAATTCTTTACTTTTTCAAAGCCGGAATTCGTAAAACTTGTCCGGGATATATTTTATCTGGATCTGTGAGCATTGGTTTATTTGCTTCAAAAATCTCTGGATATTTATTTGCAGATCCGTAATGTTCTTTTGCTATTTTGCTTAATGAATCTCCTCTTTCAACAGTATGGAATACAGCCTCAGGCTCTTTATTTTCCACTACCATATTATCGTCTACTTGAGCAATTCCTTCTACATTTCCAACTACTAAAATAATCTTTTCTCTAGTTGATTGGTCGTATGCTTTTCCACTTATTGTGGCCATATCATCACTAATATGAATTTTAAGATTTTCAACTTTAAGATTAAGATCGTGAACGGTAGTTTCTAATTTTTGAGCAGCTTTTTCATTTTCCAACTCTTCTCCTCTATCATTTTCTCCACTTACAACGGCAGCTTTATCTCTAGTATTCTTTTTCGAACCAAAAATTTTGGCTCCAGCATTTTTAATAAAACTAAATAATCCCATTCTGTTTTTTATTGGTTAGATTTCTACCTACAAATTACAAATTCAGCTCTACACAAACTACATTGTTTGTATTAAAATTTTGTTAGTATTTAAAAAAACAGCGCAGAGCTTAATAAACTCTACGCTGTTTCATTAACTAACCAACCAAAAAACTAAATTTAAAGACGATAATATCTGCTATTACCCGTCTTCTATTTTATAACGGTATTAAAATAAAAAGATTGTAGTTTACTAATAATAAATCATGAAGAATTTTCATTGTGTTAAAATTATGTATTTTTGAAGTGAAGAAAATTTATTATGAATAACACTCCTAAATTTGGTGTATTTGGCGGCGGAAGTTGGGCCACAGCGATCGTTAAAATGCTTACTGAAAATCTTGATGAGATCAATTGGTATATGCGCAGCGAAACAGCCATAGAACATATAAGAACACAAGACCATAATCCTAACTATTTAAGTTCTGTTGAATTTGATGTGACAAAACTTCATTTAAGCAGTGATATTAATGAAGTAGTGAGAAATTCAGACTATCTAATATTTGCAATTCCTTCAGCATTTGTAAAGAGAGAGTTAGACAATCTTACTGAATCTTTAGATGGTAAGGTGATCTTCTCTGCTATTAAAGGTATTGTACCAGAAACTAGTTTAATTGTAGGAGAACATTTTAATCAGGAATATTTTGTGCCAGAGGAAAATATTGGAGTGATCACAGGACCTTGTCATGCTGAAGAAGTTGCTCTTGAACGTCTTTCTTATCTTACAATTGCTTGTTTAGATGAGGAAAAAGCAAATATCGTGGCTAAGCATTTACAGAGTGATTATATTACATGTAAGACTAGTGATGATGTTACAGGCACAGAATATGCTGCTATGCTTAAGAATATTTACGCTATTGCAGCTGGAATTGCTCACGGATTAGGCTATGGAGATAATTTCCAAAGCGTGCTAATGAGCAATGCCATTCGAGAAATGAAAAAGTTCATTAAGAAAGTGCATAAGATGAAACGAAACATCAACGATTCGGCTTATCTAGGAGATCTACTTGTAACTGGTTATTCTGTTTTTAGTAGAAACAGAATGTTTGGAAATATGATTGGAAAAGGATATACCGTTAAAAGTGCACAAATGGAAATGAGTATGGTGGCAGAAGGCTATTATGCAACCGAAAGTGCTTATAAGATAAACCTAGATAAAGGCGCTAAAACCCCAATTATAAATGCTGTTTATAGCATTTTATATGAAGGAAAAAATCCGAAAGCCGTCTTTAAAAAATTAGCCGAAAAATTGAATTAAGCCCCAGTGGTTTAGCTTCTAAACAAAATCAACTTATTTTATTTTATGAATAATTCTATCCTAAATGGCAGCTTATTAGTTGCTTTGGGAGCATCTAGTTATGGAATGCTAACTACTTTTGTGAAAATGGCTTATGCAGAAGGCTATACTTCTTATGAGATCACTTTTTCTCAAATGTTTTTGGGTCTTATCGGCCTTATAATTATTAATTTCTTATTCGTAAAAGAGAAACAAAGTTATATAGAGCAAACCAAGACCAAAAGTATTTTAAAACTGATGGCTGCAGGAACTTCTCTAGGGCTTACCAGTATCTTTTACTATTTTGCAGTAAAATATATCCCAGTATCCATAGGTATCGTTCTACTAATGCAAAGTGTTTGGATTAGTGTATTACTCGAGTCTATTATAACCAAGAAAAAGCCTGGTTTAAATAAGTTACTTGCTGTAATAGTAATACTAATTGGAACTGTATTGGCAACAAATATCTTAATAGACTCTATAGAATTGGATTGGAGAGGTATAGGCTGGGGACTTTTAGCAGCGGTCTCTTACACAGTAACAATCTACACCTCTAATACCGTGGCGCTCCATTTACATTCCTTTAGGCGAAGCTTATGGATGATGTTAGGCGGAACTATAATAATTGCCATAATATCGGCACCATTTCTTTTAGAACAGTTTAATCTAGATATTTTTAAGAAATGGGGATTACTACTCGCCTTATTCGGGACGATATTGCCTCCTATCCTTTTTACCAGTGGGATGCCTAAGATAAATGTAGGACTGGGTGCAATTATTTCTTCAGTAGAACTTCCTGTGGCTGTAATACTAGCCTACTTTTTACTAGATGAAGTGATTAATATCTATCAATGGGTTGGCATCGTAATTATTATAGCCTCTGTGATTCTTATGAATATGTCTAAGCTTTTTAAAGCTAAGAAGAATTAAGTAAATAAAACCTAAACTGCCAAAATCCCTTTCAAATTCATGATAGGGATTTCTGTTAATTCACTTTCTTTTACTGTGTTTTGCGGCAATGTAAAAGTGCGTTCATACATTTTACCTTCAGCAAAAAAACTGATGGAGAATTTATTATCTAACTTTAATAGCTTTTCCTGTAAGAACTCGATCTTAGCGAAATATTTAGCCGGAAGTAGCTTAATAGAATGTCTCATAGCAGGAGTGATTTGCTTCTCATTAGAGCCACTAGTAACAATAAGAATCATTTCCAAAGGATCATTCCTGTCATTAATAATATAGGCGTTCCAGTCCATCGTTTTATATTCCGGATGCTGTTCGTAAACAGCCGCAACATAAACATCTTTCAATTCAGGTATTTCAATATCTTTTCTCAAATCTAATAGAATATGTGTTTATCTTATGCTATGCAATCCATAGTAAGATGGCAGCAGCAATAAAAAGTATGGCTCCTATCACTATCTTAATAACAGCGATTATAAAAGTTACTTAAACAATTATGGTAAATATTACAATTGCAAGTTAAAAGAAACTAGTTTCTTTATCTATAATGCAGATTTAAATTGCTCAAGGAAACGTACATCATTCTCATAGAACATTCTAATATCTCCTATTTGGTACAATAGCATTGCAATTCTCTCTATTCCCATTCCAAAAGCAAAGCCAGAATATTCTGTAGGATCTATTCCGCAATTCTTTAAAACATTAGGGTCTACCATTCCGCAACCCATAATCTCTAACCAACCGGTTCCTTTTGTAATGCGGTAATCGGTTTCAGTTTCCAGCCCCCAATAAATATCAACCTCAGCACTAGGTTCTGTAAATGGAAAGTAAGAAGGTCTTAAGCGGATCTTTGATTTTCCGAAAAGTTGCTTGGTAAAGTAGAGTAAAGTTTGTTTAAGGTCTGCAAAAGAAACATCCTTATCTATGTACAATCCTTCTACTTGGTGAAAGATACAATGTGATCTTGCTGAAATCGCTTCATTTCTAAAAACTCTTCCCGGAGAAATAGTTCTAATTGGCGGTTTGTTCTCCTCCATATATCGCACCTGTACAGATGATGTGTGGGTGCGCAATAAGATATCTGATGGATCTGTTTGTATAAAAAACGTATCCTGCATATCTCTCGCAGGATGATACTCAGGAAGATTCAATGCCGTAAAGTTATGCCAGTCATCTTCAATTTCTGGTCCTTCAGAAACATTGAAACCAATGTTTGAAAAGATCTCTATGATCTGATTTTTAACAATAGAAATTGGGTGCCTGGATCCTATTTGTATAGGTTCTGAAGGTCGTGTAAGATCTCCATATTTCCCTTTTTCTTCTTGCTTGCCCTCCAAAGCTTCCTTTAAAAGGGTAACTTTTTCTGTAGCAGTATTCTTAAGTGTATTAATGGCTTGACCAAAATCTTTTTTCTCCTCGTTAGGAACGTTTTTAAATTCAGCAAAAAACTGATTTAAAAAACCTTTCTTTCCCAAATATTCAATTCTGAAAGCTTCTATTTCTGAAGGATTGTCTGAACTGAATCCTTCAACCTTTGAAATATGCTCCTTTATCTTATCAATCATCACTACATTTCTTTAAAGAGGGGCAAATTTACTAAAATTGAGCATTTTGCCTACTATCCTAATTAGCTTATTCTATATATCCTTTTTCTAAAAAATAGTTCACGATCGCTTCTTTCATTAAAACCGATTGCTCTCCAGCTTTTAAGCTTGGTAATACTCCCAGAGTTTTATAATGAGGCCAACTATCTTCATCAAAATATTCGAATTCATAATATCCATAAGGCTCCAAAAGCCTGCATATTGCAATATGCATAAGATCTAATTTGTGATCTTTCTTGAATTTTTTATGAGGTTGTCCAAGTTCCTGTACTCCTACTAAGTATATAATTGCATCTAGATCTAACAAATCTCCATCTGCAAACTGATTGGAGATCTTTTGCTGTAATACACTCCAACGTTCTTTTAATTGTTCATCTCTTGCCATTTGGCAAAGATACGTATCTTGGGACTTGTAACACTATCCAAAAAAGATGAATATTGTAGATATCATACTAGGCGTAATCCTATTATACGGACTGGTTAGAGGGTTTTTTCGTGGTTTTTTTGCTGAATTGGCTTCTCTAGTTGGTTTTATTCTAGGAATATACATCGCAGTCTATTTTTCGCATTATATAAGTGACTATTTAGTAGAAAGGGTTGCATGGAATATGAGGTTTGTTAACTTGGCCTCTTTTGCCATCACTTTTATTATGGTTGTGTTCTTAATCTCGCTTATTGGTCAATTTTTAACCAAAGTGGCCGGATTTGCTGCTCTTGGTGTTTTAAACAAGCTTATTGGTGCCAGTTTCGGCTTTATAAAAGTAGCATTTGTTGTGAGTGTAGTAATTATGTTCTTTGGATCTACCAATGAGAATATCAAAATAGTAGAGCAGGAGACCTTGGAAGATTCTATATTATATGTTCCTATAAGAACTATCGCTCCTATTTTAATTCCTGCAATTCTTAGAGAAGCGCGAGATCTAGATCTTATTGAAGAAGAAGAAGCTGAAGCATAAAAAATCCACCAACTTATTCAATAAAATTGAATCAGTTGGCGGATTATATCCTTGATTATTTTTCTAGAAATTTAACTGATAGACTTTTTCCAGTTGGGAATCATTGCTGAAGTTTACTTCCAGATCTTTAATAATTCCTGATCCTACTCCATATACCCATCCGTGAACACTTAGATCTTGATTATTCTTCCATGCGTTCTGAATTATAGATGTCTTAGCAAGATCAAAAACTTGTTCTTTTACATTGAATTCTACAAAAGAATCAAAACGCTCTTTTTCATCAGAAATAGCATTCAATTCATCTTTATGTAATCTATAAACATCCTTAATATGGCGTATCCAGTTATCTATTAAGCCAACAGATTGCTGTTCCATCGCTGCTTTTACACCTCCACAACCATAATGACCACATACAATTACGTGCTTTACCTTTAGGATGTTTACAGCATAATCCAACACACTCAACATATTCATGTCTGTATGCACCACCATATTGGCGATGTTTCTATGTACAAATACTTCCCCAGGCTCTGCCCCTATTATTTCATTCGCAGGGACCCTGCTATCTGCACATCCTATCCAAAGAATTGGAGGCTGTTGCCCGTTAGCCAGTTTCTTAAAATATTCTGGGTCGAGCTTCAACTTGCTCTCTACCCATTTTTTATTGTTTTCTATTAAATTTTTATATAGGTCTTGCATCTAATTTTCTTTTTATTAATGAGCTGCTTCAAATACTTCTATTCCAAAAATCTCTCTATAACTAACAGGGTTTTCAAAAACACCTCTTTCCGATATAAATTTAATGTTTATATCCTTGTTCCTTGCTGTTACCCCAAAATCTTCTAGGATCTCTAAAACATCTAAGTCTAAAGATCTAGTCTTAGTAACATCGATCTCCAGAAAAGTATTAGGTGGCAATGTGTTTAGCTCTCGCTGTATAGCTCCTTTGTTTAAGAATGTTACTTCTTCTGCAAAAACCATTTTCATTTTTCTGGCGCCATTGGACACATCTTCCATATGCAGGAAATGTGAGTTTTTGTAGCTGTTTATTAGAATGGTAACAATTCCAACTGCTAGTCCTAACAAAATACCTACTAAAAGATCTGTTGCAACAATTGCCACAACCGTTACTAAAAAGGGGATAAACTGAGATTTACCCAACTTAAACATTTGAATAAATTGTTTTGGATTAGCCAATTTGTATCCAATTATTAACAATACTGCAGCTAATACTCCCAGAGGAATTAAATTGAGGAAATGAGGAATTAGTAGCACACTAAAAAGCAATAAAAAACCGTGAAGAATTGTTGAAAGTTTTGTTTTACCTCCGCTCATTACATTGGCAGAACTTCTTACAATTACCTGAGTAATTGGCAAACCTCCCACTAATCCAGAGAAAGTATTTCCTACACCTTGCGCTATTAACTCTCTATTGGTTGGGGTTACTCGCTTTGCCGGGTCCAACTTATCTGTTGCTTCAACACTCAATAGGGTTTCCAAACTTGCTACGATTGCGATGGTGATTGCAACTATATAAATTTTAGTGTTGCCTAGTTGTGAGAAATCTGGAAAGGTAAATTGCCCAATAAAATCTGAAATATTATCTGGCACAGGTACATTTACAAGATTTTTACCTGTAATTTCAAAAATGGTAGTAGTATCACTAAAAATTAATTGATAGCTAATACCAGCTATAACTGCAACCAAAGGTCCTGGCACAAGTTTGAAAAATTTATTCCTCTTTGCCAATACATTATCCCAAACTAATAAAATAATCAATGAAATAGCGGTTATAAATATTACCCCAGTCGAGACAAAATCTGTCATATGGGCAAGGCTTAAAAATGTATCCCGTCCTGTAGTTTCAAAAAAAGAAAATACACTATCAGATTTATTATCAAACCCCATTGCAAGGGGTATTTGTTTTAAAAATATTATTATCCCAATAGCAGACAACATTCCTTTTATTACAGAAGATGGAAAGAAATATCCAATTACTCCTGCCTTTAATAATCCTAAAACAATCTGCATAATTCCGGCAAGAACTACGGCTACTAGAAACAACTCATAACTACCAAGGTCTGAAATTGCCGTAAGCACTACTACTGCCAATCCTGCTGCAGGACCACTAACTCCAAGGGAAGAACCAGAGCCTATCCCAACAACTATTCCTCCGATAATCCCTGCAATTACGCCTGAAAATAACGGTGCCCCACTGGCAAGAGCAATACCCAAACATAAAGGTAGGGCAACAAAAAATACCACCAAACTTGCTGGTAAATCACTTTTTAAATTTTTAAACATCTAAATACTATGTGTAGTAGAAACTGTAATCTCGGATCTTCATAGAAATGGAAATCCCTCACTGCTAATCTCATAGAGACATGCAATTAGATATCGGATAATGGTCCTATTTTTGGCCAATATCCTAAACAATTCCTTTATTTATAATTAATTAATAAGGGGAATTACTTTTAAATAAGTAATATAATTTTCTTACCTAAACCTCAATAGATGCAAGGGTTTAGAAAATCTAACTTAAATTAGTAGTAATCTGAAAATTGAGAGATATTATGCCAGATCTGGCGGAGGTGATATAATTTCAAAGTAAAGCGATTGTAAGTTGTGCTTTTCCCTATGAAAGATCACAGATTTTTTGCTTAGAAAATCAATACTCAATTGATTTTCTCTCATCTCATTATGTGTATACTCTGTAGAGATGTTATTTTTAGCCTGTTCCTCTTCAGCTGTGGAAGAAATAAAAGAAATATCTGTATTATTATCTATAAGTACCACAATAGTTGGCACCATGAGAAAGCTCACGAAAATAAATACTAATATATAGGCTGTTTTCAACATTTCGGCAAAAATAACAATATTGTTAGATTAGAAAAAAGAATGCTTATAAATTAACCTATACTTAGCATTTGTGAAATCTATCTACAAGAATTTAACTGAAGACTTATCCATCCAGCCTGTAGAGCCATTGGCGAGCTCTAACTGAATCCAATCCTGAAAGGTATTAAGAATTTGCACTTTTGAACCCTCATGTAGCAGGAACAGCTCATTGCCTCTTAAATTAGGCTCATTCCGTACAGGAACTTCTTCAACAAATACGATTGCAAACTCCTTATTTTGATTAACATTTTTCAAGTGAAATGCGAATATCAAGGAGATAAAGGAAATTACTACTGCGGTTATTGCAACCGTAAAAAATACGCGTTTCCATTTACTAGCAATACTAAAATAATACAGTAAAAATAGAATTGAAAAAATTGCGACTCCTAATATTGCAATCCACGCCCATCCATTAAAACTAAAAACACTGATCACATTAGTTATAAAATTAGATAATCCCGATTTTGGAACCTCTTTAATATCATCTAGCACCATGTTATTGGCAAATTCCAAATTGTTTTGAATAGTTTGATCTGCAGGATCTAACAATAAGGCTTTTTCATAATTATAAACACTTTCGGCTATATGATTGAGTTTATAATGAGCATTTCCTAAGTTGAAGTACAACTCTGCCGATTCTTCCCCATTTTTAAGCACTTCTTTATATTGGCTAACGGCCTCAGGGTAATTCCCGGCATTATAAGCTTCATTAGCTTTTTCAAATAAAGCCTTATTCTGCCCCATCATTGGAGCGCAAATTAATAGTAAAAGGAACAGTATTCTTTTCATGCTTATAACTGTTTATCTAATGCTGAAATAGTAGCTGCAGCTTTTTCGTAATCCAGATTCATAGTAACACTAGAAGATGGAGCATACCTTGCGAACTCACAGGTCTCGATAAGAGAAATGAACTCTTTATTTGTTGTGGGATCCACTTTCCTATCTTGCAACAGAACTTCTATTTTATCTTTACTCATTTCGTTGGTTTGAATATGCAACTTAGCTTTGAGATAATTGTGTAATGCTCGCTCCAGAGCTATATAAAATGCCTTTTGATCTCCCAGATTATTCTTAGCTTCTGAAAGGTATTTCTTGGCAAGGCGATTCGCTTTCTTAATCTTTTTGCCCTGTACATCATTTGATATTTCTCGTCTCTTTTTCCCCAAGACGATCCCTAAAAATACAACTGCAATGGGAAGTGATAACAAGGTCCAGAATAAAGCTGAACCTAAAAAAGAACCCGAATTAATAGGTCTTAGATTGGTACTTAACTTGATGTATTCAAATTGCTTCCCGGTTGCTTCAACTGGAAGTTTGTTTATGGTATTCCCGGCAGAAAATGAGGAATTGGCAGGAGCACTTGAAACTTCTAATAAAATTTCTTCAGCATTAATGGTCTTATAACTTTTACTGCTAAGATCGAAATATGAAAACGATAAGGCAGGAATAGGGAAATTCCCTTTTTGATTAGGCACTACAGTATAGGTGTCTGCAATGCTTCCTTGGGTACCATTAAGATCTGTTCTTACGTTCTCAATTCGTTCCGGCTCATATAATTCAATAGAACTTGGCACTTCCACCTTAGGAAGATCAAAGAGTTTTAAATTTCCTTTTCCAGAAACTTGCACCCTTAATGTTAAAGATTCTGTAGCTGCTAATTCGGTCTTACTAGCACTAATCTCAAAATCGAAGTCTCCAACCGCACCTGTAAAATTTGCTGGTTTATTTGCAAGCGGTAATGGCTTTACATTTATATCTCTTTTCCCTGCAGTAACCGTTTTATCTACTGTGGTGTACAATCTGCCACCAAAAATATCGCGGCGCTCACTTGGAACATCTACAGACACAGAAAGGGCCAGGGGTTGTATTTCCAGTTCCCCTGTTTTTTGAGGATATAGTATGGTTTTTCTAAGCACTACATATCTATAAGGCTCTCCTTGATATTCACCAGATTCAATTTTTAATTGTTTAATATCTATGTTTTGGCTCCAAAAATCGCTGTAAACCGGGCTATCCATTTCACGCCAATTACTCACACTCACTAATGGACTCACATATAATTTATATACCACGGTAATGGCTTCGTTTAAAAACGGATTAGAATCAGAAATTTCTGCAACAAGATGTAGGTTTTCTGAAGCAACAAAATCGGAGTTATTACCATCTGTAGGGGTTTCTACAGCTGAAGTAACCTCAACCTGAATAGGTGTAGTTTTATAGATATCATCATCTATAGTAATCTCTGCCTGAGATATCGTGAACTTTCCTCGCGATGTTGGCGCTAGAAAATAACTGTAGGTTTTAGAATAGGTGCGTTTTCCATTGATCCAACTATTACTAACTGCCTGATTAGGCCCACCAACAACGGTAAATCCTTTAAAAGAAGGCGGATTAAAGTTATCCCCATCCTTATTCATTTCAAAGTCTACGCGCAGACGCTCATTAACCCCTAATTTACTCTTGCTAGCTTTGGCTTCAAACTTCACCTGAGCAACAGAAATTGTAGAGATCGCTAGAAAAAACGATAGTATGATTATTCTTAATTTCATTCTTTAAATGCTCTTTTTTATTGAGTCCTCAATTCTTTCTACCAGTCTTTAGCTGTTTTTGTTTTTGCCCCTTTTGCCTTTTCAGCATTTATTTTATCCTGAACTTTTTTCTCTTCATTGTTCATGGCTTCTAATAAATTTTTTATTTGCTGAGGAGAAAGTTGTCCTGGCTGAGGCTGCTGTGGCTGTTCCTTTTCCTGCTCCCCTTTCTCGTCTTTTTGTTCTTTCTGATCTTTTGGCTCTCCTTTATCATCTGGCTTTTCAGGTTCTTTTTTAGGCTCCTTTTCTTTATCTCCACCTTCGTTTTCCTTATTATCGCCTTGATCTTTTTTATCCTTTTCTCCTTTATCGTCTTCCTTCTTATCCTTGTTCTGATCTTCTTTTTCCTTCTCTTTATCTTTCTGATCGTCTTTTTTGTCGTCCTTATCTTCGTTTTCTTGCTGCTCTTTTTCCAACATTTTCTTAGCTAAAGCCAAATTATATCTGGTTTGCTCATCTGTTGGGTTATTTCTCAACGCATTTTTATAAGCCTCTATTGCTTCAGCATATTTTTTCTGATCCATATAGGAGTTCCCCATGTTATGAAATACATCATGCTTATCTTCCTTTGTTTCTGCCACTTTTGCTGCCTGTTTGTATCTGGAAGTAGCTTGTGCAGGTTTTTCTTTTCCGTAGTACATATTAGCCATATTATATCTGGCTGGCGCACTAGTTTCATTTTTTGAAATCGCTTTTCTATAGGAGGCTTCTGCGGAAGAAAAATCGTTTTCCCCTAATTCCTCTTCTGCATTTTTTAAAATTTTATTGGTTTCACGATTCAATTTCTTATCGTTCTCCTGAAGCGTTTGTGCTTGTAATCCTGAAACAAACAAGAAAAAGCTCATCAAAATCAGATTGATGTGCGAAGGGATTAATTGAATTTTCAAAAAGTTCTTCATCTTATTTTTTATGTTCATTAAACAGATTCAACTTCTTGATCCATTTTGTTTTTCTTTCCAATAAAAAGATATCTAAAAGTATCAACAATATTGCCAATCCCAAAAACCATTGAAATTGTGACTGATAGTCTGCAAATTGTTTTGCTTCAAACTCGGTTTTATCCAACTTCTGAAGATTTTCTGTCACTTTTTCCAGCACATCCTGGGTTATATTTCCTTGAATATATTCTCCATTGGCGTCGTTGGCAATATCCTTTAATGTAGCCTCATTAAGCTTAGTGATCACCGTCTCTCCGTTCTGATCTTTTTTATAGGTCTGGATCACACCATTTCGCTTAATTGGGATTGGTCCCCCTTTTAGAGAACCTACTCCAATGGTAAAGATACGTATCCCTTTATCAGCCGCTTCTTTTGCAACATTTCCTATATCACCCTCATGGTCTTCCCCGTCACTTATTATAAAAAGCACTTTGCTGGTTTGATCTTCTTCATTAAAATAAGTAGAAGAAAGTTCTATCGCTTCATTTATAGCGGTTCCTTGGGAAGAAACCATATCTGTATTCATAGCCTGTAGAAACATCTTAGCCGAAGCATAATCTGTTGTGATTGGCAATTGTGGAAACGCACTCCCTGCATAAGCGATAATACCAATTCTATCGCTCGCAAGATTATTTATAATTTGGGTCACCAACTGTTTGGACTTTTCTAACCTGTTGGGAGCTACATCTTCTGCCTCCATACTTTTAGAAACATCTATCGCAAAAACAATATCTACCCCTTCTCTGGTAACTGTTTCCATCTTAGTCCCAATCTTCGGATTTACCAAAGCAATTACTAAAAATGCGAAAGCCAAAAGCAGTAAACTGAATTTTAACCAAGGCTTAAAAAGAGACTTATCGGGTGTGAGCTGCTCCAGCATTTCGGCTGAAGCAAATTGCTTTTGTTTGGATTTTCTCCATATCAATAAGCCACTAAAAAGAACGATCAAAGCAGGGATGATCAGCAATAACCAGAAAAATTTTTCTTCTTCTAAAATATACATCAATATGTTCTTTTATAAAATATGAGCTTTTGCTCTTGCTTCTTTTAAATAAAACTTCTAAAAATTGTGAACCTTAAAAACAATTCCATCAGTAATATGAATCCGGCAATTAAAACCAGCATTCTAAAATTCTCCTGATAATTATAATATTTAAATTCTTCTACTTCGGTTTTTTCAAGACTATCTATTTCCTTGTAGATATCTTCTAATTTTTCATTATTTGTTGCTCTAAAATATTTTCCTCCGGTTGTACTTGCTATTTCCTTAAGCAGTTCTTCATCTATTTCCACTTTCTGATTGCCATACTGAAAATTACCATTTGGTAAAATTCCTATTGGAGAAAGTGCCATCCCGTTACTACCAACACCAATAGTATATACTTTAATACCATATTCTACCGCCAATTCACTGGCTATTTTTGGATCTATAAACCCAGCATTATTAACTCCATCTGTTAGTAAAATAATCACCTTGCTCAGCGCCTTACTATCTTTAATCCTGTTTACTGCTGTTGCTAAGCCCATTCCTATAGCTGTACCATTTACCAGAACAGGACTATAATCTATATCCTTCAAAGAGCTTAAAACAACCGCCTTGTCGCTTGTGATAGGCGTTTTGGTGAAACTTTCGCCGGCGTATTGCACCAAGCCAATTCTATCTGTAGGCCTGCCTTTAATAAATTCACTAGCTACTTCTTTTAAAGCCTCCAGCCTATTAGGTTTTAGATCGCGAGCCAACATACTTGCAGAAACATCTATTGCAAGCACAATATCTATCCCTTCTGTAGAGGTTGTTTTTGTGGAAACATCTGTAGTTCTAGGTCTTGCCATTGCAGTAATAAGCAATGCTAAAGCCAGTAAACGCAATACAAATAATCCATGCTTTAAATAAGGAAGAACACTGCGATTTTTCTTAAAACCTTGAATACTGGACATCTTTAAAGATGCCTGCTGTTTGTCTCGTTTCCAAAAATACCAAACCGCGGCTATCGGCAGTAAAACCAAAAGCCAGAAAAAATGGGGACTCTCAAATGTGAAATTGTCAAACATTAACTTGTGGGTTTTTCAAATTCAACTGAATTGATTATTCTATTTGCAATCTCATCGGCATAAGCATCTTGCTCATTATAGATAACCGTTATTTGCTGAAAACCACCATTTACAGCAAAATTCAGAATAATATATTTCTTATTAATGCTCCTGTCCTTTTTTGGTATTTCCATTTCCAGCGTTCCAAAGACCTTAACTCCCTCAACCCCTTCTAAGGTGGTATATTCTTCATCTTTTGTGATGATATTCTTGGCGCCTTTCTTTTCCAGATTAGCGTAAACGCCATCTACAGCAGTATCTAATTCAAATTTTACGTCTTCTTGAAACCTTACCGTGCTTAGAACCACGTACAATTCTTCTTCTAGGTTTCCGTCTATAAAAGTTTCGTTACCCACCAACATTTCCTTCGCTTCATTCGGCATGTCTATTTCTCCGCGCTTTAACACCCTTGGGGTAACTATGCTAACCGATGGATCTCCATACTCACTTTGTATCCATTCTCCATCTAGCAACTCCTTTGTTGGGTTTCCGCCAAAAAGATCTACCAAATAAGTATACCCATTAGTATTCACTAATACAGTTCCTATAATAAAGATTAGAACCAATCCTGAAAGAGAGATCGTGAGGATCTTCTTCTTTCTTTTCTTTTTCAATTGAAGCTGCCTATATTCTTCATCCTTTAGTAATTCCTCTTCTGTAGGTTCAGGAATTGCAGCTTTGGTATCTATAATAACATGTTCAATTTTAGACCTGTCTTCTTTAGCTGTAATAATATCTGGTTTGGAATTGGCGAACTTAGCAAGATCGGCTCTTTGAAGGATCACCTGAAGATCTGTAATAGTTTGATCACTTAATTTTAACTCTCCAGTTTGCTTTTTTAATTCCAGAAAATGGATCAGTTCAGAAGTGGTACTTTCCATTGCCCGCAAATGAACCTCATCTTCTATATATCTTCTAACCGCTTCAGTTAATTTTGAATAGTATTCCTTAGTCTGTCTGTTCTCAAGTAAATGAGATTTATCCAATTGCTCCAGCTCAAATAAGGCTCTTTCATAAGGTGGCAATTGCTTGATCGCAGCATCTCTTTTCTTTTTTCTTCTGATAAAAAAGAATGCCATTCCAGCTATTATAAGTATTCCCAAGACCCACCAAATCCAGTTCGGGATTTGAAATCCAGAGGGTACTTCCATTGCTGGTTTTATAGGAAACATTTTTTGTTTGGTGGTGTCTACTACTACATCTGCGACCTCAACCTGAAAAGAATCGGTTAAGAAAGCACGCTCATTTATTAAAACTCTCTGCTGCGGAATGATATAACTACCCGAATCAAATTGAGTTAAATAATATTCTTTAAGTAATCTAAATCTATTCTCTATCCGGGAAGTATCTGTAGATAAAGACTCTACAACTTCCAAAGGATTAAATGTGGCTCCTTCTGGAAAAACTACTAATGCGGTGGAATCTGCTTCAACAGAGATCTGATATTTTATTTGCTCTCCAATTTTTATGGAGGTAGAATCTATTCCAGCAGAAATTTGTGGGGTTTGAGCAAAGCTATTTAACGATAAGAACAATAAAAGTCCGAAAATTGCTATTTTTCCGAAGCCATTCACATAGCTAGAAAAATTTAAGAAATAAGCAAGTTGCCTTATTTGTAAACCGTACTTTCTAAATGTTGAATATTTTTGTGTCATTATAAATTCTTAACTTCTTCTTTTAAAATAACCCAACAGTTTTTTTACATAACCTTCATCTACGCGAGTATTTATAGTACCTGCTCCGCTTTTATTAAAGCTATCTTTAAAATAAACTTCTCGCTCTCTAAAATATTTAGCATAAGCGGTTCTAACAGATTTGGCTCCTGTATTCACCATCATCATCTCTCCAGTTTCTGCATCTAACATTTGTACCAAACCTAGATTTGGAATCTCTTCTTCGCGCTCGTCGTAAATTCGAATTCCAGTAACATCGTGTTTCCCGCTAAGGATCTTTAAGGTTTGCTGGTAGCCATCTGTCATAAAATCTGAAAGCACAAAAATGATTGCTTTCTTCTTCATCACACTACTCGCATATTTAAGGGCTTCAACCAGATCTGTATTTTTATTTTTTGGCTCGAATTCTAATAATTCCCGAATAATTCTAAGCACGTGTGATCTTCCTTTTTTCGGAGGAATAAATAATTCCATCTGATCTGAAAATAGCAACAACCCAATTTTATCATTGTTTTGTGTTGCCGAAAATGCCAATGTAGCCGCGATTTCTGTGATGATCTCTTTCTTAGATTGAAGTTTTGTTCCAAAATATTCAGATCCCGAAATATCTACCACCAACATCATGGTTAATTCACGCTCTTCCTCGAAAACCTTTACAAAAGGCTCATTATATCTAGCGGTTACATTCCAATCTATACTACGTACATCATCTCCAAATTGATAACTCCTAACTTCGCTAAAAGTCATTCCTCTCCCTTTAAAAGTAGAATGATACTCGCCCCCAAACATGTTATTGCTCAGACGCTTGGTCTTGATCTCAATTTTTCGGACTTTTTTAAGTAGTTCTTTAGTATCCATAGCTCTTAAAGCTCTGATGAAGGTAGAATAGAATTAATGTTTGGAAATAAAATTAGATTTGCGATCATTCTAAGGTACTTCTACCTCGTTGATGATCTTCTGGATAATATCTTCTGAAGTTATATTTTCTGCTTCAGCTTCATAAGTAATTCCAATTCTGTGTCTAAGCACATCGTAAACAATCGCCCGAACATCTTCAGGAATTACATAACCTCTTCGTTTTATAAAAGCGTAACACTTAGCCGCGATAGCCAAATTGATACTTCCACGAGGAGAGGCTCCAAAATTTATAAGTGGTTTTAATTCTTCTAAATTGTATTTTTCAGGAAATCTCGTAGCAAATACAATATCCAAAATGTACTTTTCGATCTTCTCATCCATATAAACTTCGCGAACTGCAGCTTGCGCTCTGGCAATTTGCTCCAAGCTCACCACCTGGTTCACTTTTTCGAATCCTCCTTTTAAATTGGCTCTTATAATAAGTTGTTCATGTGCCATATCAGGATATTTAATCACTGTCTTTAGCATGAATCTATCTACCTGAGCTTCTGGCAAAGGATAGGTTCCTTCTTGCTCAACAGGATTCTGCGTGGCCATAACCAAAAATGGTCTATCTAAAATAAAAGTTTCATCTCCAATAGTAACTTGCTTTTCCTGCATGGCTTCTAATAAAGCCGATTGCACTTTTGCTGGGGCACGGTTAATCTCATCTGCCAACACGAAATTGGCGAAGATTGGTCCTTTTTTAATGCTGAAGTCATTTAGCTTCATATTATAGATCATCGTTCCCACAACATCTGCAGGTAAAAGATCTGGTGTAAATTGAATTCTGCTGAAACTTCCATGTACCGCTTGAGACAGCGTATTAATTGCTAAGGTTTTTGCAAGCCCGGGAACACCCTCCAAAAGGATATGTCCTTGCCCCAATAAACCAATTAATAAACGCTCTACCATTTCTTTTTGCCCAACGATCACCTTATTGATCTCGGCTGTAAGAATATCTACAAAAGCACTTTCTCTTTCTATTTTCTCATTAAGACTTGAAATGTCTACCGTAGTATTATTTTCTATCATGGATATTACTTTTAAGTATGTGAAGATATTTACAAATTACGAAAGGTGCAAGTAGAACAATTATTGAACCATAATCGTTAAAAAAAGAAGAAAAAAATAGGGCTCCCTAAAATTTTTCAATTTTAGGGAGCCCATCT
>JAGXIK010000181.1 GCA_024635715.1 Gillisia sp. | reverse complement strand
TTTTTAATACCACCTATAAATTCGATGTCATAATTAATATCTTGGGTGAACCCGATTATACATCCAGTATCTACACATAATTTTTCACCAACACCTAATTCTTTGCGAGCCATGGTTCCACCAGCATGCACAAAGGCCATTCCATCGCCTTCTACTTTTTGCATGATAAAACCTTCACCGCCAAAGAATCCTCTCCCCAGTTTTCTGCTAAATTCGATTCCTATAGACACTCCTTTGGCAGCACATAGAAAAGCATCTTTTTGACAAATGAATTTTCCTCCATATTTATTAAGATCTAAAGGGAGAATTTTTCCAGGATAAGGAGATGCAAAACTCACCTTTTTCTTACCAGAGACTTCATTAGAAAAAATGGTCATAAATAAACTTTCACCTGTAAGTAGCCTCTTTCCAGCACCAAGTACTTTACCAAGAAACCCTTCATTCTGTTTGGAACCATCTCCAAAAATAGTGTTCATTTTAATTCCGCTATCCATCATCATGAAATTTCCTGCTTCTGCAATAACTGCTTCATTTGGATCTAACTCCAATTCCACATATTGCATCTCTTCGCCAAATATCTGATAATCTATTTCGTGTGAATTCATAATAACTTGTTTAGAAATAAGTAAGTATAACCTCAAAAACGTTACAATACTATAAAGGAATTTACTGTTTTTTAGCTTTTAACCGAACTGTCCATTCAAATTCAAATGTGGATACTTCCACTCCATCTTCATTTAAACCTATAGATTTCATCCAGAAAGTTTGCCCTTCTCCCGTTTTGATAGTTTCCTGAATTGCTTCAGAAATTAAATGACCATCCTTGCAAGTAAATTCTAGTTTACCGGTAGCTTTTTTAGTGAAATGTGCTTTATTTTGAGCAACTAACATAGATATCTTTTTTCCACTATCTTGGATCTGTCCAATAACCATAGCTCCTGTACTCAGCTCGGCAGCCATTGCCTGAACTGCAAAATACATAGAATTGAAAGGGTTTTGGTTAATCCATTTATGTCGAACTTTTACAGTGCAACTTTCTTCATTTATCTCTTTAACTCGTACTCCACACAACCATGCGCTTGGTAATTTCAGAATTAAAAATTTATTAAGTTTTCCGGGTGTTATTTTCATTATAGCATTTAATTTTCCCTAAAAGTATTTAAAATATACTGAACAGCGAAATGTTAAACTTTTCTTAAATTAATTAGTATACAGTACTTTGTTTTGCATAATACCATCTTAAAGATATATATTTGTATAAGAAAATCAATCAACTATGGAAACTACATCATCACAACCGGATAAAACAATAGCTGCTTTTATTCATCTGTCTACATTTAGCAAGTATCTATTTCCTTTTGGAAATTTTATTTTTCCTTTAATATTCTGGACAGCCAAGCAGAACGATCCTTTCGTGGATCATCATGGGAAACAAGCTCTGAATTTTCAAATAAGTATGTTTCTGTATTTTATACTATTAGTATGTATAGGAGTTGCAGGTGTTATTTTTTGGGGAGTTCATTTTAATTTAGATGACCCTTTAATAATTTCTGAAAACTACATAAGTACAGGACATCCAAATAATTTAATTTCATTGTTCGTATTCGGAGCAATTCTAGGACTCCTTTTAGTAGGATTATTCGTTTTGGATATTGTAGCTGTAATTCTTGCTACCATCAAAGCAAGTGAAGGGCAATTATATAAATATCCGTTAACCATCAATTTCATCAGACCAACTCAGGTTGGCAACAATCAATCAAAAAATGAACAGTTTAACAACATTCAAAACCAAACGCTATGAAGATTGAAAACACCAAAGCACAAATGCGTAAAGGAGTGCTGGAGTATTGTATTTTATCGGTGTTACGAGATAACGATGCCTATGTGGCAGAGATCTTAGACACTCTTAAAGACGCAAAATTATTAGTGGTGGAGGGAACAATTTATCCTTTGCTTACCAGACTTAAAAATGCTGGATTATTAAGCTATCGCTGGGAAGAATCTACCAGTGGCCCACCAAGAAAATATTATGGCTTAACAGATACTGGCCAATTATTTTTAACAGAACTAACCCATACCTGGGATGAACTACAAACCGCTGTAAAAGTTGTAACCACTCAAAAAAATAAAAATCATGAATAAGACAGTAAATATAAACCTTGCCGGCATTTTCTTTCATATTGATGAAGATGCATACGCCAAACTTCAACATTATTTAGAGGCAATTAAAAACTCGCTTACTAACACACAAGGTAAAGAAGAGATCATTGCTGATATAGAAGCTCGTATTGCTGAACTTTTTAATGAGAAGATTAAAGATAAAAAGCAGGTAATAGGAAATACCGAAGTGGAAGCAGTAATCGCTACAATGGGACAACCAGAAGATTATATGTTAGACGACGAGATCTTTGAAGATGAACCATCTTACGCTAAAACTACTCATACTGTTGGAAAACAGCTTTTTAGAGATACCGAAAACTCTTATGTGGGAGGAGTATCTTCAGGATTAGGCCACTATCTAGGAATACAAGCCCTTTGGGTACGTTTATTATGGGTTATTTTAACCGTTGCATCTAGTGGAGCATTTGTCCTTATCTATATAGCACTATGGATCTTTGTTCCTGAAGCTAAAACTACTGCAGATAAACTTTCTATGCGGGGAGAAGAGGTTAATATCTCCAACATAGAGCGCAAGATCAAAGAAGGTTTTGACGATGTTGCGGGAAAGGTTCGCAATGCAGATTATGATAAATATGGGAGACAAGTAAAATCTGGCGCAAGTTCTGCAGCTACAGGGATTAGTTCTGCAATACTAGCAATACTTAATATCTTTGTCAAATTTATAGGATTGCTTATTCTATTAATTGCAGGATCTACTCTTATAGCTCTATTTATTGGTCTATTTACAGTAGGAACCTTTGGAATTGTGGAAGCACCCTGGACAGATTATATTGAAATGGCTGCTATTGGAGCTCCAATTTGGGTAATCTCTCTACTTACATTTTTTGCTGTAGGAATTCCGTTTTTCTTCCTTTTCATTCTAGGATTGAAAATTATGGTAAGAAAACTGAAATCTATAGGCACACTTGCCAAAATGGTTTTATTGGGCCTATGGTTATTGTCTGTAATTGGTTTAGTATTCTTAGGAGTAAAACAAGCTACCTTAAGAGCATTTGATGGAGAAATTGTAATCACTGAAAAATTACCAATCACACCTCAAGACACATTGTATTTAGCTATGAGATCTAATCCAGATTATTCTTCTAACACTTGGAGAAAAGATGTAGAGATCATGTATGACGACAATGATAATAAGATCATGTATATAACAGATATAAACGTGGTGGTAAAATCTACCAAAGATTCCATTGGAAAAATAGAAATTATTAAAACAGCAGATGGAAGTGATTATAAAGACGCTAAAAACAGGGCGAAAAACATAAGCTACAACACCAGTTTTGCTGGAAACAAACTTTACCTAGATTCTTATCTTACCTCTAACTTAAATGAATACTATAGAGATCAAGAAGTTAAAGTAACGGTATATGTCCCTGAAGGAAGTGTATTATTTGTAAATGATAACGTTAGTGATTATTACAGATATTCAGATTACGCCGGTGGAATTTTAAAGTACGACCAAGAAGAGCATTTTGTGAAAGTAATTGAGAATGAGACCATCTGTGAAACCTGCCCCGTAGAAAGTATGGATTCCAGTGATGACTCTTGGAACAATGATGACAATTGGGAAGAATCAGATTCTTTTGATGACGACGATGAAATTAATGTTCGTATAAATTCTAATGGCGTACAGATCAATAACAAAAAAAAAGATAACTGGGAAGAATCAAGCAGCTTTAATGACGATGATAATGTGAAGGTCCGAATTAACTCTGATGGTGTTCAAATAAATAAAAACAATGACAAGAAGATAACTATTGATGAAAACGGAATAGAAATTAAAAAGAACTAGTCATGATAGCATTAATTAAACTTATAATCGTATTGGTTTTATCCATTTTCTCTGGAGAGCCAGCTGAAGAAAAAATAACTGAAAATGTCCATTATTTAGAACTATACCAAAACCAACAAAAAATAGATATATTCATAAGGCCTTCAAAAGCCTATGTAGCTAGCTAAATAAAGCCTCCAAAGTATGGGGGCTTTTTCTATATTTGCCTGAATTATAATTATTAAACTATGTACAAATATTTACTTGTTGCTTTTCTTTTTATAGGTTTAAATTCTCATGCCCAAAAAAATGTAAAGGGAAGTAGAAATGTTACCACGGAGCAAACAGATATTAAAACATTTACATCTATAGAATTGGATGGTGAATTTGAAGTAGGGCTTTTAAAAGGAAGTCGATCTATGGTAGAAGTTCAAGCAGATGATAACTTACATGACCTTATTCAAATTGAAGTGGTTAATAATGTACTTTACATAAAACCATCCACAAAGATCACTAATAGCAAATCTCAAAAATTAACCATTACATTTAATGACAGCTTAACAAAGATTACCGTAGATGGAAAGGTAGAGTTTGAAACTCTTCAGGAGTTATATTTAAATGATTTTGAGTTTGTTGCCAAAGGAAAATCGAAAAGTGAATTCTCTGCAACCACTAACACCTTCAAATTAAACAACTCTGGAAATGCGAAAGTTGAAGTAGAGATCACTTCAGAAGAAATAGTTTTAGAATTAAAGGAATCTAGTGATTTAGAAGGCTCTTTAAAATCACCTTTATTAAGCGTAAAAGCCTTAGATAAATCTTCAGCAAAATTAAAAGGAGCTATTGATGAATTGAACCTTAGTGCTGCAAAATCAGCAAAATTTGATGGAGAGAAACTAACTTCTAAAACTGCGGAAGTTTTTACTACCGGGAATTCTAAGAACAGTATTAACGTTTCTAAAAACTTAAAACTATCTGCTAAAGATAAAAGTGAGATAGATCTTTATAACTCTCCGGAAATAGATTTAGTGGAGTTTTCACAAAAAGCAATTCTTTCTAAAAAAAATTAATTAATAAGTAAACGTGAATCAAATTAGATTATGTTTACACCTATTAATCAATAAATTACAATAAAATGAAAAATATAATAAGAAACGGTTTGTTCTTTTCTATGCTATCTATAGCCTTGGTTTCTTGTAGAGACGAAAAAAATGAAACAGACGATATGGATGATGAAAGTGCAATTCGTAAAGAAATGAACTTAGATTCTGATGATAAAGTAGAAATAAGCGAAGATGGCGATAAGATAAAAATTGAAACCTCTGAAGGCGACGAAATTAAAATAAAGAAAGACGACGGAGAATACAAGAAAAAAGTAGATAGGGCAGACGGAACTGAATCAAAGGTGAAAATTGATGATGGTGAGGTAAAAGTGAAAACGGATAACTAGCCCTTATTTGATTATAAAAAAGCCTCTGCGATCGCAGAGGCTTTTTTATTTTAGAATAATGTAATTTTTAAAAATTACATATTTGCTTCTGCTTTATTTTCTTTTAATTCTTCTACAGAACCTAAATAACGCTCTGCATCCAAGGCTGCCATACAACCTGTTCCTGCAGCAGTGATTGCCTGTCTATATTCCTTATCCTGAACATCTCCAGATGCAAATACACCAGGAATATTGGTTTTAGTAGATTTACCTTTAGTGATAAGATAACCCATATCATCCATCTCCAATTGCCCTTTAAATATATCTGTATTTGGTTTGTGGCCAATAGCTATAAATAATCCAGTAATT
>JAGXIK010000180.1 GCA_024635715.1 Gillisia sp. | reverse complement strand
ATGGTTAAATCAAGATAAGCTTAGTTATTCTGAAACCATTGTAGAAGGTTTTGAGAACATTCCTCAAGCATTTTTAGATCTTTTCGAAGGAAAGAATAAAGGAAAAATGGTAGTTAAAGTTTAAAATAAAAAACTGGCGCTCTAGAATGGGCGCATTTGGTTTTCAATTAATAATAAGATAGAAAGTAATGAAATTAACACACATAATAGTGCTGGCTTTAAGTGTTAGCAGTTTAACTGCTAACAGCCAACAAATTAAAAATAACGAAAAGCAAAATACAGATAAAAAGAAGGTGTTATTTGTTTTGACTTCGCATGATGAATTGGGCGATACTGGCGAAAAAACAGGATTTTGGATAGAAGAGTTTGCTGCTCCATATTATAACTTACTTGATAAAGGGGTGAAAATCACGGTAGCATCTCCAAAAGGAGGCAAAGCTCCTATAGACCCTAGAAGTAAATCAGAAGCAAGTCAAACAGAAGCAACCAAGCGTTTTAATAAAGATAAATCTGCACAGGAAATAATTAATACTACTGTAAAACTGGAAAATGTTAAAGCAGAAGATTTTGATGCCGTATTTTATCCAGGCGGTCATGGTCCACTTTGGGATCTTGCTGAAGATAAAACTTCCATAGCTTTGATCGAAACTTTTAATGAGCAGGAAAAACCGATCGCTTTTGTATGTCATGCGCCGGGAATTCTAAAAGACGTTAAAAATGCAAAAGGTGAGCCTTTAGTAAAAGGTAAAAATGTTACGGGATTTACGAATACTGAAGAGGAAGCTGTACAATTAACCAATGTTGTTCCATTTTTAGTGGAGGATATGCTCAAGGAAAATGGAGGTGTTTTTTCCAAAGCAGCTAACTGGAATGTTCATGTAGTTAAGGACGGAAATTTAATTACCGGACAAAACCCTGCATCTTCTAATAAAGTAGCAGATGAATTATTTCAGTCACTTAAATAAATAAAATTTACATATATATTATAGCCTGTAACCCTAGAGATTACAGGCTATTTTTTTTAATATGTTATTCAATTATAATAAGAGCTCGAAATTCATTTTCTCGTTAAATTAATCTATTATGTTTAAAAGTTGTTGCAACTTTGGTTCAGTATTTGAATAATTCAAGAGAATCCTTATACAAATTATAATGAAAAGAGTCCTATTTACAGTTCTATTCACTTTCATAGGCTTTAGTAGCCTTTTTGCTCAAGATTGGCAAACAGATTTTACTACTGCTAAGGAAATTGCTAAAAAAGAAAAAAAACCAATCGTGCTTGTTTTTCAAGGTTCAGACTGGTGCGGCCCATGTATTAAATTGGATCGCGAAGTTTGGAGTACTGAAGAATTCAAGAAATATTCAAAAGATCACTTTGTAATGCTAAAAGCAGATTTCCCAAAAAGAAGCAAAAACGCATTATCCAAAGAACAACAAGATCACAACAATGCCTTGGCAGAGAAATATAATAATAATGGATACTTCCCATTTGTGGTAGTACTAAATTCAAAAGGTGAGGTAAAAGGTTCTACAGGTTATAAAAAAATGGGACCAGAACAATTTGAAAAATTACTTTCTTCATATAATTAAGCATTTTGAATAGACCAGCCTTAATATTATTATTTCTTTTTATCACGTCTTCTATATTTGCACAGCAACCCTATAAACGCACCCTAAAATTAATGGGGAGTCGCTTTGATATTACCGTAGTGGCAAATGATTCAGAAAAAGGTGAGGAATATATAGATCTAGCGGTAAATGAAATTTCAAGGATAGAAAGACTGATCTCCTCATGGGATCCAAATTCTCAAACTTCTGAGATCAACAGAAATGCCGGAGTTAAACCAGTTAAGGTAGACAAGGAGCTTTTCGATCTAATTCAACGCGCAATAGGGATCTCTAAACTCTCTGATGGCGCTTTTGATATTAGTTATGCCTCTATGGATAAGGTTTGGAAATTTGATGGTTCTATGACGCAAATGCCAGATGAAGAAACTATTAGAAATTCAGTATCAAAAGTAGGTTTTCAAAACATACTACTTGATAAAGAGAACAGCAGTGTTTTCCTTAAATTGTCTGGAATGAAAATAGGCTTTGGTGCTATTGGAAAGGGCTATGCTGCAGATAAAGCTAAAGCATTACTTATAGAAAAAGGAGTTGTTTCTGGAATAATAAATGCCTCTGGAGATATGAATACATGGGGATTGCAACCGGACGGAAAAGAATGGAAAGTGGCAATTACCAATCCAATGGATAAAAATAAAGCTTTCGCCTTAATGCCAGTAAGCAATTCCGCTGTAGTTACATCTGGTAATTATGAAAAATACGTTACATTTAATGGTAAGCAATATTCGCACATTATAGATCCCAGAACTGGTTATCCAACCACAGGAATTATTAGTGTAACCGTATTCGCTCCAAAAGCCGAAATAGCAGATGCGCTTGCAACTTCTATTTTTGTAATGGGAATAGAAGTGGGATTAAATAGAGTGAACCAATTGCCTAAAATAGAGTGTATTATTATAGATGATAAAGGTGCTATTCATACTTCTAATAATATTGAAATAGATAAAATATGATTAAGAAAGTTTTTATCATAGTTATACTTACTGTATCCCTAACATCTTGCGTTGCGGTAAAAGAATATGAAAAGGTGAGTATTAATGATCCAGACATGGCTTTATCAGATAAGAAATCTGACAGAAATACCACTACATTTCATTCTTATAGAGAAGCTGCCGTTGGTGCCAATGGTGGTAAAACCGGGGGTGGTTGCGGTTGTAACTAGAACATATCTTTTAATTTTTTTTAACTCATAAATGAATATGTTTCAAAGATTAATATTCCCAATTTTCATCTTCTCTTTCGCAATTGGTTTTTCTCAAGATTCCAGTAATGTTTATAAAAAAAGAGTACTTGAAAATACCGAAGTAGATTTCCTATCAAGTTACTATTCTCAAGATGGAGATAATGCTGCGGTTAGTGGTGGAATTGGTTCTGAGGAATTAACGGATGCTACAGGAACAGTTGTAATTTCCATTCCGTTGAATGATGACGACATATTGACTATAGATGCTGGAATCTCAGCCTATACGTCTGCATCCTCAAGCAATATAGATCCTTTTGATGGCGGTAAAATAGCCGATCCGTTTGTAGCAAGCTCTGGCGCTTCTGCTTCAGATCTTTGGGGAAATGTAACAGGAACCTATAGCCATAGTTCAGATGACAGAAATAATATTTGGTCTGCAAAGGCATCTGTTTCTACAGAATATGACTATTTCTCTATAGGGGCTGGTGGGAGTTACACCAAACTATTTAATGAAAAGAACACAGAATTAAGTGTAAATCTCAATGTTTATTTGGATACTTGGAATACCATTTACCCCATAGAATTAAGGTCTTACGCAAATTCAGCTAATGAAAATGATCCATTAATTTTCAATAGAAATTCTATAATTGGGAATCAAGATTATAATCCGAGTTTTACTGAATTAAAAAGTAAGGGTAGAAACTCCTATTCTTTGGGTTTTGCCTTTTCACAGATTCTTTCTAAAAAAATGCAAGGCTCCTTAGCATTGGATTTTGTTCAGCAAAAAGGCTTACTCTCCACTCCTTTCCAACGTGTATATTTTAGTGATGTAGCAGATTCTTTTATAGAAAATTTCCAATTGGCCGATGATATTGAACGATTGCCCGACACAAGATTTAAAATTGCAGTTGGCGGGCGTTTAAATTACTATATCAATGAGGTGTTTGTACTACGCTCCTATTACCGATATTACACAGATGATTGGGGTATAAAATCTCATACCGCTAGTTTAGAAATACCTATAAAGATCAGTCAAAAATTCACTCTTTACCCATCTTATAGGTACTATATACAAACAGCGGCAGATTATTTTGCTCCCTATGAAGGTCATCTGTCTACAGAAGAATTCTATACTTCAGACTATGATATTTCTAAATATACCGCAAATCAATATGGTTTTGGAGTTTCATATACAGATCTGTTATCCGATTTCAATATCTGGAGTTTAGGCCTTAAAAGCATCGATCTTAAGTATAACAAATACGATCGGGATTCTGGACTAAGTGCTGGTATTATCACTGGAGGATTTAAATTCATTATTGAATAAACTCACCTTTGAAAATTCATGGATAATAAGATTCATTATTCAAAAAGCGGCGATTAAATTATAGCTGCTATCTAAGGGGTCAATGAAGTCATTTTTTCTAATTCCAGTTACCAATTGGTGTTAAAGCCAAAAACACTACTCAATAGCTAATTATACTTATTGTAATTGTAGGCTTAGTAACCGGAGCATTATAGATGGCTGTTTGAAATTGTATTTTATTCTTAAATTAATTTCAAAAATTAAAACGCGGAATTCCTATATCTATACTCGTTGCATATAGACACAAGAATTCTAAATAAGTAAAATTGCTTCTAACTCTTAGCTTCATCTAAAGAAATGTAGCTCACTTCTGAAGAAGAACTTTCCTGAGAATTTCTAATTTCCACTTTATTCGATTCATAATCGGCATTAGCGTCACTTCTAGATTTCATCCAACTAATAAGGACTATAGAAGCCACAACTGCAACTGCAATAATTCTGAGTAATTGATTTTTCATATTTGTTTATTTTTGGTTACATATCTATAGCCATAAACAACAAAATCCGCAGGTTTAAATCGGTAATCGGAAAGTAAATTCGAGGATATCAGCCTAACAAATTAATCTTAGAGTCTGATAATCAAAGATATAAAAACTATTTATCGATTACAAATCATCGGTCAATCTAAAATCTAGAAACTGATATTTGTGAATAAGATCTATGATTTAACATTTCAATTTTGAATTGAAAAATAATATAAAAACCGAGTGAATATTACTTTTTCAGTGATAGCAATTACTAAAAAAGTTTTATTTACATTTTTAATCAAGGTAATTCAATAACAACACTATTTAATAGAATAGAGGTTATTAACAAATAATAAAAAAAAATGCTTTATTTTAAGTATAATCTTACTTGAGCGATGCTTGTTTCTGAATTAAATCTAACAAAATGTTAACTAAAGCATTGTTTCTAGTTATCCTTTGAACTCAATAATTTGGTTGTACTTTTGCCCACATAAAAAAAGCTGCTGAAATTTCTTTAGCTACTACTACAAAATATTAGCGCATGCCATTTAAAAAACTGAATACGCCATTAAAAGAAGCTCTTGAACGTCTTGAAATCGAAGTTCCTACTCCATTTCAGAAAAAAAGTATTTCAAAAATAAAGAGTGGCGCAAATTTCTATGGTATCGCTCCGGAAGGTGCTGGTAAAACAACAGCAATGATCATAAGTACAATTCAACAGCTTAAATCGGAGGCATATATGGATGCCCCTAGGGCCTTGATATATGTAAAAGACAAAGAATCGGCTTTAGATCTAGAGCAAAAATTTAAGGAGTTCACAAGATATATGGATCTTAGAACCTATTGCGCTTATGATGAGCAAAATATAGATCATCAAAAAGATGATATTTATGCGGGTGTAGATATTGTCATTGCAACTCCCAAAAGAATAAATAAGCTCTTTTCTATTACCGGGATTAATTTAGGGGAACTTCAATTGATGATTCTCGAAGATGCCCATGATCTACTACAAAGATCAGCCTATGAAGCTATATATAGGGTTTCCCAAAGCATTACTAAATGTCAGTATTTAGTTTTTACAGAAAATATGACTCAAAAATTGGAGAAATTAGAAGAAACTTTTATGAAGAATGCAGTAAAAGTTACTATTAAAGAAGCTTCAGCTTAAATAACGAACTCTATTTGCTCTTCATTTGGATCATAAGTGCTCTCCAAAAACAACCATCTAGAAAATTGATTTTGAGATTTTAACCTATTACATCAGATAGGCATAATGCTGACAGTAGGCTGTATTCTAAATAATTACATTTTATACTACACATTTTCTACCACAGCATAGATATCTTCCTTAATACTATCTTTTTAAATAATTATCTTTCCTTTTTTTCCAATTTCAATTGAAACCTCGACTAGCGCGATCGCTATACTAAGCGTTAGGATTTTTAAAAAAATAAAAATATCCTGTTTTTTGTAAGCCAAGATTAGTTTTTCGTCGTATATCTTTATGTTGTAGGAATGCAATAATAATATTTAAAAGATTCTTTTAATTTCTCACATCAATATAAATATTTTTTAATGAAAAACGCCTATACCCTACTGACGTTTCTAGTATGCATCATTATAACTTCCTGCGACAAAAAACAAGCTATAAACATCGCAGGCAGCACAACAGTTCTTCCAATTATTTCTGTCGCGGCAGAAGAATTCAGAAAAAGCAATCCAAAGCTTAATATTATTGTAAACGAGGGTGGTTCTGGGGTAGGTGTAAATCAATTAGGAGAAGGTAAACTAGACATAGGGATGGTTTCCCGAGATATTACAAGTGACGAAATTGCGGAATATCCAGAAATCAACTTTAAGCCTATCTCTATAGGTAAAGATGCAGTTGTTCCAGTAATTTCATCTGAAATATATAATACTGGGATCACCTCCTTAACTCTAGATGAGATTGCTAAAATATATAGAGGAGAAATTCAAAACTGGAAAGAACTTGGCGGACCAGATAAGGAGATTTTAGTAATAGATAAAGAAGCATCTAGAGGAACCAGACACGTATTTATGGAAATTGTATTTGGAAATAAAAATGCAGAAGCTAATGGAGCAGATCTAGTTCTAGGTTCAAATAATGAGGAGCAAACAGCTATAGTACAAAGTGATGCAGCAATTGGAATGCTTTCAAATGCCTGGCTAAATGACGACGTAAAAGGTTTAAGTATAAAAATGGATACTGGAGAAATTATTGAGCCAAGCATTAAAAATATTATAAATAATAAATTCCCTATAACTCGAGATCTATTAATTGTAACTAATGGCTCACCTAAAGGCTCTGTTAAGGCATTTATTGACTATCTTTTGAGTGACGAAGGACAAAAAATTGTTGAGGATTCAGGATATGTTAGGATTAACCAATAAGGTCGGAAAGTTTTATGTGTATACAAGCACTTTAATTAGTGCTTTTGTTGTTTTTTTGATCTTTATAATTTTATTGATAAATAGCTGGGAAGCTATTAGTACTATCGGTTTAGATCTAATAAGTTTAAGTTGGAATCCGGCAAAAGGTGAGTTCGGGATTATATCTATGCTCTATGGAACCTTTGTGGTAACCTTTATTGCTTTAGTAATTGCTATTCCTTTAGGTACTTTTACTGCGATCTTTACCAGTGAGATCTTAGCTTCCAAGTATAGATTTGTAGTAAAATCTACACTTGAACTATTGGCTGGAATTCCGTCTATCATTTATGGATTGATCGGGATCGCATTTTTAAGCATTTGGTTTCAAGATCTATTTGATCTTCAATCTGGAAGAACCTTATTTACTGCTGGCATATTACTTTCTGTTATGATACTTCCCACCATTATCACGTTAACAGATGATGCTTTTCATAATATCCCTGAAAAATATAGAGAAACCGCAAAGGGTCTGGGGCTATATAACTCTGAAATCATTAAGGAAGTTCTGGTTCCTATAGCAAAGGCAGATATAAAAAGCGCCATTTTATTGGCATTTGGAAGAGCTTTAGGTGAGACCATGGCTGTGATGTTGGTTGTAGGAAGTATCGATAGATTGCCTAGTCCTGTCTTGAACTGGTTATCCCCGGGACAAACTATAACCTCCAAATTAGGTAGGGAGATTGCAGAAACCTCTTTTCGATCTGTTCATTTTAGCGCAATGATCTTTATGGGCTTGTTATTATTTTCAATTGTACTATTCCTTACAATATTGGCTCAAAATTCATCAAAGAAAACAGAACGATTATATGAATAGGCAGCTTAAAAATAAACTATTTACTTACGCTACCTGGATAGCAGTGGTTTTAAGCACTACAATTCTATTCTTTTTGTTTGGGGTGATCCTGTGGAATGGACTACCCGCAATTGATTTAAACTTTTTAACCCAAGCTTCCTCAAACTTTGGAGCCTCTGGCGGAATTATTTATCAAATAGCTGGAAGTGTTTTAATGGTTCTTTTTTCAGCATTAATATGTTTACCCATAGCCATTGGAACAGCTATTTTTAAGAGTGAATATCTAATTAGTAAAAAGCTACATGCAATTATAAATACCCTTATATATAGTTTGAATGGAATTCCCTCAGTAATATTCGGTATTTTCGGACTTATTTTATTTGTAAATATTTTAGGTATGGGAATCTCATGGATAGTAGGTTCAATAATACTGGCCATGATGATCTTACCAACCGTTACACTTTCTACATATCATTCTATAAATAGCATCCCAACTATATATAGAGAAAGCTCTCTAGCTCTAGGGTTAACAAAATGGCAAGTTATAAGAAAAGTGCTTTTACCACAGGGTTTTAGTGGTGCAATAACAGGATTACTGATTGGTGTGGCCAGAGCTATTGGAGAAACAGCTCCAATTATGTTCATTGCTACTGCTTTTTCTGGTGTAGCATTTCCTAGTTCATTTTCTGAACCGGTCTCCACCTTACCTACCCATATATTAGCGCTTGCTCAACAAGCCACCAATCCAGATGCTTTGCAAAATGCTTGGGGTTCAAGTTTAATGCTGGTAACATTAGTGGTACTATTTAGCATATCAGCACTCATTTTTAGATTAAAGCATCAAACAATTTCAAAAAGATGATGGAACAGCAATCCCTAAAATCAAAATTATCTGTAGTTGGAAAAACAACAGTGGATATTATAAAATTAGAAGGTCTCCATGTTTGGATCAAGGAAAATCACATCCTAGATGGCATTGATGTAAATATCCCCAAAAATAAGATAACATGTATTATTGGTCCATCTGGTAGTGGAAAATCTACTTTGATAAGAAGTATCAATAGAATTAATGATGATGTGGACGGGATCACTACACAGGGAAATATCAATTTTAATGGCAGCTCTATTTTAACTTCAGATACTGATATTGCTAGTTTAAGGACACAAATTGGAATGGTTTTTCAAAAACCCTGTGTCTTTCCAAAATCTATCAAGGAAAATGTGCTTTTTGGAATTCAGCATTTAAAAAAACTAAGTAAAATTGAAAAATTACAACTTGTAGAGCAAAAATTAAAAACAGTATCACTTTGGAAGGAAGTTTCTCATAGATTAAATGATAAAGCAATTTCACTATCCATTGGGCAGCAGCAGCGTTTATGTATCGCCCGTACTTTGGCAGTTAAACCGGAAGTGATCCTTTTAGATGAACCTACTTCCTCATTAGATCCTTTATCTACAAGGGCTATTGAAGATATGATGGTTAAATTAAAAGAAGAATATACCATTGTATTTGTAACACATAACATACAGCAAGCCAAAAGGATTGCAGACCATTTAATATTTTTATGCGATGGAAAACTTATCGAGCAAGGAAGTGCTCGAGCAATGTTCTCTTGCCCTCAAAATTCTCAAACCAAAGCATATTTAAAGGATGAATACTGTGCTTGTTAAAAATTTTAAAATATGATTAATTTTCTAAGATCACTCCTAATTTTACTTCTTTTCAGCTCATGTAATTCTGAAAAAATCACCGAATATGATTTAATAATTACCAATGCTACTATAATAGATGTCCTTGGCGATACATTAACCTACTCTAAATTAATAGCAATATCAAAGGATTCCATAAGATTGGTAGATGATATGGCCAATTTAGATCAATACAAAGCTGAAGAAAAATTCGATGCAAATGATAATTTCGTGATGCCCGGCTTATGGGATAACCATGTTCATTTTCGCGGAGGAGATTCACTTATCGATGAAAACAAAAATCTACTTCCATTATTTCTTGCATATGGTATTACTAATGTTCGAGATGCTGGAGGTGATATAACTCAAAGTGTTTTAAGTTGGAAGAATCAAATTGCTAAAAAAGAACTAAAAGGCCCGGTAATTTTAACTTCTGGTCCAAAACTAGACGGAAAAAAACCAGCATGGCCGGGATCCATAATTGTGGAAACAAGCGAAGATGTAAACTTTGCACTGGACTCTTTAGAGAATTTAGAAGTAGATTATGTAAAAATGTATGATGGTAGCTTAACTAAGGAGGTCTTTTACGAAATTATCAAACAAGCTGAAAAAAGAGGACTTAAGACTACAGGCCATATGCCCTTGAGTGCAGATCTACTAACAGCAACTGAGCTTGGGTTGGATGGAACAGAACATATGTATTATGTAATAAAATCTTGTTCCCCTTTAGCCGATAGTTTAACAAAAGTGAATCCAAGCTATTCTATGTTTCCCGAAATAGTAAAATCTTATGATCCCGAATTAGCAAATAGCGTTTTTAATAAATTGGCATCTCAAAATGCCTATATCACACCCACATTACATATAGGAACTGTACTTTCAGAATTAACTGAAATAGATCATACTACAGACAGCCTATTAAATTATATAGGCACGGGTATTCAAAAAACATATAAAGGAAGATTGGAAACTGCCATAAGAGCAAAATCACAAGGGAATAGTTCCAGATCACAATTAGGAATATTGGCAAAAGAAATGATAGTTCCTTTATATGATTCTGGAGTTAAATTACTGGCAGGATCAGATTCCGGAGCTTTTAATTCTTTTGTGTATCCAGGAGAGTCTTTGCATTTAGAATTACAAAGTTTAGTAGCTGCGGGACTTACTCCAAAACAAGCCCTTATCACCTCAATTGTAAACGGACCTGAATTCTTCGGATTGGGCAAGTTCTATGGTAGTATTGCTAAAAACAAAGTAGCAAATTTGGTGATTCTAGATAAAAACCCATTAGAGGACATAAAAAACCTCACTAATATTAAAGCAAGCATTATTAAAGGAAAAGTATACGATAAAATCATGCTAGATAATTTGCTGAAGAACATAAAGAACTAAACAATAAGTTTAAAAGCTGCTATGGAATTTAAAAATGAGATCATTTTAGAGAATGAGATTGTCTTATTAAGGCCAATGAAAAAAGCGGATATTTCTCTTTTAAAAGAATTTTCTTTAAATGAACCTGAATTATGGAAATATTCATTGATTCCTGCTAATGGCCTAGAGAATTTGAAAAATTATATTGATAAGGCATTAAGAGATAAAGATTTACAAACCTCTTATCCTTTTATTGTATTGGATAAACGCACAAACAAAATTGCAGGATCTACTCGTTTTTACGATTATAAAAAAGCCCATAACACTGTTCAGCTGGGATATACCTGGTATGGCAAAGAATTTCAGGGTACTGGCTTAAATAAAAACTGTAAATATCTACTACTTCAATATGCTTTTGAAACTATGAAGCTAGAACGTGTAGAATTTCGCGCAGATGCTAAAAATTTGAGAAGTATTGCAGCAATGAAAAGTATTGGCTGCGTAGAAGAAGGCATTCTCCGTAGTAATTGTATCGCTCCAAATGGTCGCAGAGATAGTATTGTCCTAAGCATTTTAAAGGACGAATGGTTTAAAACAGTAAAAGCTACACTGAGAGAAAAATGCAATTAAACAATATTAGTTTTCCTAAGTTCTCATTCGATTCCTGCGTCCCACTTCGGCTTCGCCTTGTGCCGGGCTTTCCGCGCTACGCGGTAGCTTGCTACAATCCCTGGCCGAGTTCAATAAACATTCAGCATCTTTAGCTCAAGAACACTTTACTTAGCATCTT
>JAGXIK010000179.1 GCA_024635715.1 Gillisia sp. | reverse complement strand
TGGACTTAAAATCCAATGATCAGCAACGGTCGTGCGGGTTCAAGTCCCGCTCCGAGTACAAAAACCCTCTTTATCTTATTGATTTAGAGGGTTTTATGTTTTGTGTAATCAAATTTGTCAAACATTTGTCAAACTTTTATTCGCATCTGGTAAAATAGAGGATCCAACAACTTCATGGTTTACGTTTTTAATAGCAATTTATAATAAGGTATTTTTTGTGTTCTTGGATAATTAAAAATGCGGAGCAAGATACCAATGCACGTCATTTATAAATAATATGTTCAGTTTCATAAGTTTAATTTAGGGATCAGATTTTTCGATTTTTACAAGTCCATTCTTAAATTAAAAATCACTTATTTATTCTATAAAGATGTAAGGTTCATTACTTTGTACTCCTTCATTCCCTATAGTTTCTATTTCAATTTTTTCATTAAATTCTTTTAAGCCATTATCCAAAAACTCAACAAAGTTAGCCACACTCAAATCATAACTCTTTGGTGTACTTAATAGCGCTCCATCAGTATTTACCAAAGTGTAATAGGGCTGAGCATTAGCGTTGAGTTTCTGAATCATAAAATCGAGATTCTGCCCACCAATGCTTCTTTTAACTCGGTCATCATAAGCAGAAACATACCATTCGTCTTCTGGTAGCTCTGTCTTTTCATCCACATAGAGCGCTACTACCACATAATCTTTCTTTAATCTTTTTAATACCTTGGGATCTGACCAAACCGCAGCTTCCATTTCTCTACAATTTACACAGCCGTGACCTGTGAAATCTATAAACAGAGGTTTGTCTTGCTTTTTGGCACAATCCAAAGCTTGTTCATAATCAAAATAACCCTGAATCCCGTATGGTAGTTCTAGGAAGTTACCATATTTAGGTGTCCCACATTCTGAAATTTCAACAGAAGCTTGCGCAGTGCTTGATGCTTGGGGTGAATTCATTACAAAACTTTGTGAACTCAAAGGAGGCATATAGCCAGCCAAGGCTTTTAGCGGTGCACCTATTAATCCTGGGATAAGATAGATTACAAAACTAAATACCAATATTGCTGAGATTACGCGTCCTATGGAAGTGTTTTCTTTTTTCTCCTCGTGCGGAAAGGTGATTTTTCCCAGTAAATAAAAACCAAGAAATGCAAAAATCACAATCCACAAAGCTAGATAAACATCTCGATTCAAAAGATTCCAATGATACACTTGATCTACAATGCTTAGAAACTTTAATGCAAGTGCTAATTCAACAAATCCAAGAACTACCTTAACAGTATTAAGCCATCCACCACTTTTAGGCAAAGACTTTAACCAATTTGGGAAAATTGCAAAAAGTGTAAATGGTAAGGCAAATGCTAGTGAAAAGCCTAACATTCCAACAATTGGCTGTATAGTTTCCCCATTTGCTGCTTGCAATAAAATGGTCCCTGCAATGGGTCCTGTACAGCTGAAGCTAACCAAAACCAAAGTGAATGCCATAAAGAAAATACCCAGAACACCAGTTTTATTAGACTGTGAATCCATTTTATTTACAAATTTATTTGGGAGTCGTATTTCAAACATGCCAAAAAAGGATAGGGCAAATATTACGAAGATGGCAAAGAAAAATAAATTTGGTAACCAGTGTGTACTTAAAAAATTAGCGAAATCTGCACCGAATAATACGGAGAACAATGTTCCAACCACCGTGTAAATTGCAATTATGGAAACTCCGTACAAGAGTGCCTGAGCAATTCCCTTTTTTCTGCTAACATTAGATTTTGTGAAATAGCTAACAGTCATTGGAATCATTGGAAAGACACAGGGTGTAATCAAGGCAATAAGTCCGGCCCCAAAGGATAAGAGAAAGAAAGTTAGTAGAAATGAAAACCCAGAACCTTCTGTTTTGGGGCTTGCAAATTCGTTGTCAAATGCTTTTAAAGCAACTGGCGCCGAGGTCTCTGTAACTGATTTTTCAGATACTTTTTCAAATACTGAAATCTCACTTGCAAAAGGAATGCATTGGCCATTAACATCTGAACAGATCTGATAGGAAACGGTCGTTTGGATACTTGGCACTTCGGAATTCGCAATAAAGCGCTGTTTGAATTTTGCTTCTTTTATGAAATAGGTATAATCTCCTTCAAAAATTTCATCGTATTTTTCTTTCTGACCAATAGGCTCTACATCTCCAAATTCTTGAACTCCTTCATTTTTGAAACTAAACTCCGTAACCATAGGTCCCACATCCGGATCGAAGTCGCTAGAATACATATACCAATCTTCTGGAATTTCAGCAGTGTATAGTACCGTAATGGTATCGCCTTGTGAAAAATGGCTTTCAAGTACTTCGGCTTTCCATTTAGGCGCTTCCACTACTTGCGAATGCCCAATTTGGCTTAAAAATGCAAGCATAAATACCAATAATAATTTCAGATGTCGCATAATATGCTGTAGATTTTAAATATTCCAAGAAGGAATGAATGTATTATTCATCCCTCTTTCGGAAAAATATTACATTAAATTATTTAAGAATTTTTTGAAATCTGGATCGCTATAATCGGCCATACCTTTATGGGTCAATGCCAGGTTTCCTTTTGCATCTATCACATAAGTAGTGGGAAGTGCAGATGATTGGAACATTGCGGGAAGATTGCTCGCTGGTGCATAAATAGGCAAGTCGTACCCTTTGCGTTTATCAAAATCCTTAGCGGTTTCAAAATTCTGGTCGAAGGAAAGCATTACAAAAGCCACTTTATCGCCCATATCTTCATGTAATTGGTCTATACTCGGCATTTCAGCAATACAAGGAGGGCACCAGGTTGCCCAGTAATTTAGAAATATCACTTTACCCCTAAAATCTTCTAAGGATGTGATATTTCCTTCTCTATCGATCAATTTTAGGTTTAAATCTGCTTTGATAGGATCTGAAACCGCTACTGTCTCATTTTGGTTTCTATTATTTCTCATCTCGGCAATTTCTTTCACATCTGGATTCATCAAACCGGTAGCTAGTAGTCCACGTTGCGCAAATCCTATTACTTCCGTGTGCAATCCCGTGGCGTATAGAGTTATGGCAACTACAGCAAAAATCCCGTATTGAAGCCAAGTTTTATTTGAGCTCTCTTCTTTTTTACTTTTCATCTTAATATGTTTTAAATTTTGAAACTATTTGTTTTTAGAACTACAGACTTAGACTTTTATATCCTTTTTTCTGAAGTTGAAAATTGTAAAGAATTCCGTTTTCAACAACCTTTAATTCTTTAGGAACTTTTGTTTTTTCAACTTTAAATTTATTCAGGGAAAATCCGCAGGCTACTATTTGGACACCTGCTTTGTCTGCTTTTTTAATGAACTTATTTATTTTTTCGGGATCGGTGATATCTCCTATTTCTTTTCCGCAGATAATCACTTGAAAATCACCGAAGTTTTCTCCATCTTCTGCTTTTAGAGCTTCTGCCGTTAAAAGAATAGGTTGTAATTGAGGTATTTTCTTAGTAAGCACCACATAATTATTTTTGAAGTTTGTGTTTTCTTGAGCATTCATATTAATTGAAGTAATTGAAATTAATATTATAAGGATTGAGCTAAAAATGTATTTTTTCATTCTGATTTATTTTAAAAGTTTAGTGGTATTATTCATTACAAAAAAGAGAAGTCCACCTAGAATTGCAATGTTTTTAAAGAGTGGTCCCAAGGTTGTTATTTGCCCAACTTGAACAGTTAAGGTGATGGGTATTAAAACGGCTATAAGTGTCATCGCAGCCCATTTGGTTTTATAACCAATTAGAAAAAGAAAACCTGCCACTAACATTACAATGCCCGATAGGATGATAAGCCATTGCGGATCTCCAAATAAATAGGCGATGCCTTTAAAGTTTGCTTGTTCTATTCGTTTTGCGGTTTTTTCTACTTCCAGCAAATGATTTATTCCTGCAACTAGGAATATACCGCTCACTAATATGCGCAATAGGTGTATAGAACGGCGACTGATTAAAATTGTGGTCGTCATTTTAGAATATATAAAATAGATAATGATTTGGTACGAAATCTATAGGCTAGAATTCATTCAACTGTATTTCTTTGTTTATAGAGAAATACTACAGATGTACCTTAAGTTTTGAATATGGAATTATGCTAAACGAGGAGGAGGGGAGATGTTGTCTAAGTATAAATAACTCAGTCTCGAAATGAAGTGTTCGTTAAAAACCGCAAGGGTTTTTGGGAAATCTGTTTCCCAAGAATAAAATTCAATTTGAAACTGTGAGGTACAATAGTGATTCAGGGAAATAATTTGTGAAGCTAACTCATCGGCTTGAGAAAAATCTGCTCTCGGGATTATTTGCTTTGGAGAATCTTTTTTATAACAATGCAAATTTGCAAAGGAAATATTGCTTCCACTAAAAAAGGCGTTCAAACCATCGGCATCTACGGCAACAAACTTTGCCAAAAAAATGAAGGTTAAAATAACCGCTATGTACGTTTTAGTTTTCACAAGAAACAAAAATAGGCTAAAGGCTTTGGTTTGTATGTAACATTTGTTACTAAAGTCAAAATTCTCGTATAATTCGTCATTATAATGTTTTCTCCTTTTTGAAGGCATATATTTATCTAATTCTAACTTTCTGCCAGATATTCTAATCCACCATTTTTTGCTTTACGCTCAAATTTCATGTAATTGTCTATGGAATCTCCTGTTTGCGCTGTAGCGTTTCCTAAATTAGTTTCGAATTGCATATAAGAGCCATGCATGTCATTAGTATGAAGTATAGATATTGAGGCAACTTTTGTGAATTTGGTTTATCCAGAGTAGCTGACTTTTTTGTTGAATTACAGCTTAAAATTAAAATTGAAGTTACTCCTAGTACTGGAATAAAGAATAGGTGATATTAAAATATCTTTTATATTGTAGAGATCTTAGCTTTCCTTTAGATCAGAGATCAGCATTCCGTATTCGTAGCAATCTGCCCAGCCCGATTTTAAGGGCAAGTGTTGCCTCTTATGTCCTTCTCTTATCATTCCTGCTTTTTCCAATACTTTAACAGATCCTATGTTTTCTGAAGCGCATCCTGCCTCGATCCTATGTAGGTTTAATTTAAGGAAGCCGAGATTGATTACTTCTTTTAAGGCCTCTGTAGCAAAACCCTGCTTCCAGAATTCTGGAAGGAATTTGTACCAGATCTCTCCAATCTCATATTTCTTGTTTCCTAAATTCAAGGCGATTAATCCTATACTTTGATCATTACATTTAATGCAGAAGGTGAATTTTCGAGTTTCTTCTTTTTTATTTTCTGAAACCATCTCATCCATAATAGCTTCAGTATCTTCTATAGTTGCAGGGATGCCAAGAGTGTTATAAAAATCTACATCTGGACTGGAGTGTAAAGTATGTACAAATTGAATCTCTTTTTGGCTTAAAGGCACTAAGGACAAACGATTGGTGGATAACTCAAATAAATTCATGAT
>JAGXIK010000037.1 GCA_024635715.1 Gillisia sp. | reverse complement strand
TTTAACGTTTACTCTTAAAAACATAGACACTTTACAAAGCTATAATTTGTTTATCAATGTTAGAAATAATAACGATTTGGAATATAGTAACCTGTTCTTAATTTCAGAGATCCAGTTTCCACAAGGCAAAGTGATTACAGACACTTTGGAATATGAAATGGCTGCACCTAATGGAAAATGGCTTGGCATAGGATTTGGAGATGTAAAAGAAAATAAACTTTGGTATAAAGAGCAAGTTAAGTTCCCAGAGTCAGGTAAATATAAGGTTTCCCTTCAACATGCTATGCGTAAGAATGGAAACGAAAAAGGAATAGAAAATCTTAAAGGGATCACTGAAATAGGTTTCCGAATTGAAAAAACTCCCAATTAATGTAATGGCACCCATGGCAAATCCTTCAAAAAAATCACCCCCTAAAAACTCTAAAAAGAACAGCAGTTTTAGAAAATATATTATAGGATTCTGGACTCTTTTTGGTGCTGGAATTTTGTTTATCATAGTCTTGTTCTTACTAGCTGGATGGGGCGCTTTTGGAAAAATGCCAAAATTTGAAGAATTGGAAAATCCTGAAACCAATTTGGCAACAGAAATATTTTCTTCTAATGGCGAAACACTTGGGAAGTATTATAGCGAGAATAGAACTCCTATTAAATTTGATGATCTTCCAGATCATTTAATAGAAGCCCTTGTTGCTACTGAAGATGAGCGTTATTATCAACATTCCGGAATAGATGCTCAAGGGACTTTAAGAGCTGCTATTTTTTTAGGATCTCGAGGAGGTGCAAGTACAATTACACAGCAACTGGCAAAATTATTATTTACAGAAGATGTCTCCCAGAATTTTATGGGAAGGGTAATGCAAAAGTTTAAGGAATATATCATCGCTATCCGTTTGGAACGCCAGTATACCAAGGAAGAAATAATTACCATGTACTTTAATAAGTACGATTTTATCTATCAAGCAGTAGGAATTCGTTCTGCATCAAAGATCTATTTTGACAAAGAGGCAAAGGACCTAAAATTGGAAGAGTCTGCAGTTTTGGTTGCAATGTTGAAGAATTCTGCCTTATACAATCCAGTGAGAAGGCCAGATCTTGTAGAGCAAAGAAGAAATCAGGTTTTCAAACAGATGGAGAGAAATGGGTTTCTTACCAGAGAAGAAAAAGATTCTTTACAGCAAATCCCGATGAAGATAACCTTCACTCCTCAAGGGCATGATGAGGGAATTGCCACTTATTTTAGAGTGTATTTGCAAGGTTTTATGAGAGATTGGATCGAAAAGAATCCTAAGCCGGACGGGAGTAGTTATAATATATACAGAGACGGATTGAATATCTATACCAGTATAGACTCTAGAATGCAGGAATTTGCTGAAGATGCTGTTGCAAAGCACATGGCTAATCTTCAAAAGGAATTTGACAGACAAAATGAAAGTAATAAAACCGCTCCATTTAGAGATATTAATGAAGATGAGGTGGCAAGTATTGTGAAAAATGCGATGAGAGTTTCTGAGAGATGGCACAAAATGGAAGCTCAAGGAAAATCTAAGGAAGAGATCATAAAATCTTTCGATGAAAAAAGGGAAATGAGGGTTTTTAGCTGGAAAGGAACCAAGGATACCATTATGACTCCAAAAGATTCTATTTTATATTACAAATCGTTCTTACAAGCTGGAATGATGTCTATGACCCCACAAACAGGGGAAGTTAAAGCATGGGTTGGTGGAATAGATTTTAAAAGTTTTAAATATGAGCATGTAAAGCAAGCAAAAAGGCAAGTAGGATCTACTTTTAAACCTTTTGTATATGCTACGGCTATAGATCAGCTAAAACTATCTCCTTGCGACACCTTACCAAGAAACCATTTTACAATTGAAGCCGGTAAGATGGGTACTCAAAATGATTGGTCTCCAAGAAATAGTGATGATAAATACGAAGGCATGATGACGCTTAAAAGCGCACTTGCAAATTCTGTAAACACCATCTCGGCAAGATTAATAGCCAAAACAGGACCAAGACCAGTAATAGAACTTTTGGATAAGCTAGGAGTGGACACTAAGGATATACCTGCGGTGCCTTCTATCGCGCTAGGAACAGCAGACATGAGCTTATTCGAAATGGTTTCAGCTTATAGCACTTTTGCAAATGAAGGCGTTTATGTAAAACCTGTCATTGTAAATAGAATAGAAGACAAGAACGGAACGGTTCTTTATCAGCATGTACCAGAAACCAAAGATGTTTTAAGTAAGGAAACTGCTTATGTTACGGTGAACCTTATGGAAGGAGTTACCCAAGGCGGTTCTGGAACTAGACTACGAGGAACTTGGGCGGGAGATCAAATTCAATATAAAAGAGCTGTAACGGGATATCCATACGATTTTAAGAATCCAATTGCAGGTAAAACGGGTACTACACAAAATCAAAGTGATGGTTGGTTTATGGGCATGGTGCCTAATTTAGTGACCGGAGTTTGGGTAGGTGGTGAAGATCGCGCTGTCCATTTCCCTAGCATTACTTATGGCCAAGGAGCTACTATGGCGCTGCCTATTTGGGGAATGTATATGAAAGATGTTTATAAAGAGAAAGATCTTGGGGTTTCTAGCGGAGCTTTCCCAGTACCGGAAAATTTATCTATAGAAATAAATTGTGATAATTATAAAAAAGGAAAAAACGATTCTCAGTTGATTCCAGACGAGTTGGATTTTTAAAAAAATCTAATTCAGAATAAAATTCTAGATCGAGAGCTATTTCAATATAGTTCTCGATTTTTTTTGCTTAAAAAAGTTAGAATCTATATTTCTTATATCATTTTGAGAAATTGCCTTATTGAAATCGTTGTAGTAAGTTCAAACTTTTTGTAAATTTCCACAAATGAAATTTCAATGATCAAAAAAACTGTAAAGAACGTTCAGGAAGCACTAGAAGGTGTAAAGGACGGGATGACCATGATGCTAGGTGGATTCGGACTTAGCGGTATCCCTGAAAACTCCATTTCAGAATTAGTAAAACTCAATGTCAAAGACCTTACGTGTATTTCCAATAATGCAGGGGTTGATGATTTTGGATTAGGTTTACTTCTTCATAAAAAGCAAATTAAAAAAATGATCTCTTCCTACGTTGGAGAAAATGCTGAATTTGAACGGCAAATGCTTAGCGGTGAGTTGGATGTAGAATTAACTCCCCAAGGCACATTAGCTGCAAAATGCCAGGCAGCACAGCAAGGATTTCCTGCGGTTTATACTCCAGCTGGATTTGGTACGGAGGTTGCCGAAGGTAAAGAAACAAGAGACTTCGATGGAAAAATGTATGTTTTGGAACATGCCTACAAAGCTGATTTTGCATTTGTGAAAGCATGGAAAGGGGATGAAGCTGGAAATCTAATTTTTAAAGGGACAGCACGAAACTTCAATCCGTTAATGTGTGGTGCGGCAACGATTACAGTTGTTGAGGTTGAAGAATTGGTGAAGCCAGGAGAATTGGATCCAAATCAAATTCATATTCCGGGAATATTTGTTCAACGAATCTTTCAAGGAAAGAATTATGAAAAGAGAATTGAACAACGAACTGTGAGACAAAAATAATTGTAGGATTAGCTAATTTGAAAATTTGAAGATTGAGAGATGATAAGGAAAATATAATAATTGAAAAAACCTTTGATTTTTCTATTCATGTGATCTCCTTTACTGAAGTATTAAGAAGTGATAAAAAATTTGAAATGGCCTCACAGCTATTTAAGAGCGGAACTTCAATAGGTGCGAATATTAGGGAAGCCCAGAATTCTGAAAGTAAAGCAGACTTTATTCATAAATTCAAAATAGCAGCAAAAGAAGCTGATGAAACTCAGTATTGGTTGGAATTATGTGAGAAATCTCAGTATTTACCAACTCCAGATCCTAAACTAATAAACAACTTAGATACTATTATGAAAATTATTTCCAAGATTATAAGCACATCGAAAAAGGGATAATTTTCAAATCAACACATATTCAAATCAACACATTATTATGTTAGATAAAAACGGAATTGCACAACGAATTGCCCAGGAAGTTCAGGATGGGTATTATGTGAATTTAGGGATTGGTATTCCAACCTTGGTTGCCAACTTTGTAAGAGACGATATAAATGTAGAATTCCAGAGCGAAAACGGAATTTTAGGAATGGGGCCATTCCCTTTTGATGGGGAAGAGGATGCCGATCTTATTAACGCAGGGAAGCAAACTATAACTGCTTTACCAGGAGCTAGCTTTTTCGATTCTGCAATGAGCTTCGGAATGATTCGGGGACAACATGTAGATCTTACAATTTTAGGAGCTATGGAAGTTGCTGAAAATGGAGATATAGCCAACTGGAAAATCCCAGGAAAGATGGTGAAAGGAATGGGCGGAGCCATGGATCTTGTGGCTTCAGCAGAAAATATTATAGTTGCCATGATGCACACTAACCGAGCTGGAGAATCTAAATTATTAAAAAGATGTTCCTTGCCCTTAACAGGGGTTGGTTGCGTTACAAAAATAGTAACAGAATTGGCCGTGATCGAGGTTACAGATAAAGGCTTTAAATTATTAGAAAGAGCTCCAGGGGTTAGTGTAGAGGAAATTAAAAAAGCAACTGAGGGAACTTTGATCGTTGAAGGGGATATTCCTGAAATGAAATTGTAGAAAATAAAATTATACTATTGATAAAATGCGCCCACTAGGGTGCATTTTTCATTTATATAGTATCGACGTCTTAATCATATATTCATTTATATAGACTTTTTGCTTCACTGAATGTGATTATGCTTAATTTTTACCGTTAATACCTGATGAATTGTTATTTATCGTATATTTTTTATGAAGATATTATTTTATGTAAATATTTTCTTACATTGGGGACTTGTTAAAAACTAACTAAAACCCTACCTAAATTGAAGAAAAAATTACTTTTTAATTCCGTGTTATTTGCGGGACTTTCGCTTTTTGCCTTTCAAGTAAATGCACAAGACTCAGAAAAAGATGTAAAACAAAAGTTTAATGATGAAAAAGGAAAACCAACCTTGATCATTTTTAAAGAAAAATCCAATCTAAAAGCTAGTGACAACAAAAAGTTGTTTAAGGAACAGCTAAAACTAAATGACCATTCTAAATTTTCTAAACTAAAATCTGAATTTGATAAATCAGGTTTTAAACATGACAAGTATCAATTATTCTATGATGAAGTTAAAGTAGAATTTGCTACTTATACCATCCATTCAAAAGGCGAAGAATTAGAGTCTATGAGTGGTGAATACTACAATATTGAAGATGTATCTACAAAAGCTTCAATCTCTCCAGATGTTGCTTTTAAAAAAGCTGTAAACCATATTGGAGCAAAATCTTATTTGTGGGAAGATCCTACAAGTGCTTCAAAAATTGGATATCAACAACCACAAGGAGAATTGGTGTTACTACCAATGCTGGAAGATCAAGAAGTTAGCAAGAAGAACTCTAAGGAGGAAGTCCGTCTAGCATATAAATTTGATATTTATGCCACTAATCCAGTGAGCCGTGGGGACCTTTATATAGATGCTAAGAATGGAAAAGCCTTATTTTACAATGCTACTATTAAGCATTTAGGTGAATTTAGCCATTCAGCTTCCAAAAAAAGAGCTACAGGAAAAAAAACCAATACTGCTAAATCCATGATAGCTACTGCAAATTCTGCAACTCGTTATAGCGGTACGCAATCCATCCAAACATCTTTAAGTGGTTCTACCTATATCCTTTCTGATGTTACTCGGGGAAATGGTGTTCAGACCTTCAATATGAAGAAAGGCACCAATTATAGTAATGCTGTTAATTTCACAGATGGAGATAATAATTGGACAGCTGCTGAATATAATAATTCAAATAAAGATAATGGTGCTTTTGACGCACATTGGGGAGCAGAGAAAACCTATGATTACTTTTCTACAGTTCATGGAAGAAACAGTTACGATAATTTAGGCGCTACCATTAAGAATTATGTTCATTTTGATGTAGCTTATGATAATGCTTATTGGAACGGAAGCGTAATGACTTATGGAGATGGTAGTGATACTTATTTCGATATTCTTACATCTTTGGATGTTACAGCACATGAAATTGGTCACGCAGTTTGTGAAAAGACAGCAAACCTTGCTTATCAAAGAGAATCTGGAGCAATGAATGAAGGCTTTTCTGATATTTGGGGAGCTTCTGTAGAGTATTTTGCAGCGCCAGGAAAATCTACTTGGCTAATTGGTGAAGACATTGAAAGAAGAGCAGGAAAAAGTGCTTTGCGTTCTATGAGCAATCCAAAGGCTGAAGGTCAACCAGATACCTATGGCGGAACTTACTGGAAAGTTATTCAGTGTGGAACCCCAACAGATACAAATGATTATTGTGGTGTTCATACAAATAGTGGTGTACTAAATCACTGGTTCTATATCTTATCTGTTGGAAAATCTGGCACAAATGATATTGGGAGTGCTTATAATGTAACCGGAATTAGCGTTGATAAAGCGGCTAAGATCGCTTACCGTTTAGAAAGTGTTTATTTATCGGCTAATTCTACGTTTGCAAATGCAAGAACTTATGGAATTCAAGCAGCTACAGATCTTTATGGTGCAGGTTCTGCTGAAGTAATTGCAACAACAAATGCATTTTATGCAGTTGGAGTTGGTGCAGAATATGGTGTTGTAGCTTATTGTTCTTCTAAAGGAAACTCTGTTGCAGACGAATATATTAGCAGAGTCCAATTAGGAACTATAAACAACACTTCTACAGGAGGAAATGGATATAGCAAATTTACATCTATTTCTACAAGTTTAACTAAAGGAAGTTCTTCTACAATAACAATAACTCCAACTTGGACTGGAACTAGTTACAATGAAGGATATGCTGTTTGGATAGATTACAATCAAAATGGTGATTTTGGAGATTCAGGAGAATTGGTGTGGAGCAAAGCTGCATCTAAAACTACCCCAGTAACTGGGTCTTTCACAGTTCCTTCTTCTGCTCTTAACGGAGCTACAAGAATGAGAGTTTCTATGAAGTACAACGGAATCCCAACTCAGTGTGAGGCTTTCTCTTATGGAGAAGTTGAAGATTATACTGTGAATATTGGGGCAGGAGCGCCAGACACAACCGCACCAACAGCACCATCTAGCTTAAGTGCTTCTGGAACAACTCAAACAACAACAAGTTTATCATGGAAT
>JAGXIK010000178.1 GCA_024635715.1 Gillisia sp. | reverse complement strand
GACTTAAATAAGAGGCTGATTTTAATTCACCATTCAAATTCCGGCCACACAACGGGCGGTACAAAAGCATAAAAAAATCCGTAAGCCCTTTTTTTACAGGCGCTTACGGATTCGTTATGTGGTCCCACCTTTCCTCCCTTCTACTCTGCCTGAAAAGGCTTCGCTCAGGACAGGCTTCTCGTCCAGGTGGGAAACAAAAAAACCCTGCCGTAGGCAAGGTTTTTTCCGTGGTCCCACCTGGACTCGAACCAGGGACCACCTGATTATGAGTCTTAATGGTCTCTTTAACTTATATTTTCTTTTCTTATCATATGGTTGAAAATTAAAGCATTGCTATAAATTTTGCTTACATATTTTTTCATTTTCAAATATATATTATCCCAAATGTTTGACCTGTGTTTGACCCGTATGTTATGAAGAAGCTATTGAACAATTTTAAACCTTGAAGAGAGGGTATATGTAACAGGCTGATTTGTGTTATTTTGATTTTCATTAGATAAGAATTTCATATTATCTAATATAATATAATAGATACCATCTTCTTTATTCACAGTGAAATTCTGATCTTGTAAAGCATCTGCATAAATCGTCACCCTATCGTCTTTCTTCAACCTAACAGAAATCCAGGCTTTTTCCCTCATAAATTCTTTTCTTTCAGCTCTGGACATAGAAAAAGTTTGATTTTCATGAAAAGTTATGTGACTTCGATTTACATATGGGGAATATAAGTCAATGAACAATTCTATTTCATTATTTAAAAAACCACCAATGTTACTGATGGAATTTTCATTAGGATCATATGCATCTAAAACAAATTGAATGCCTGGAGGTTCATAATTATCTTCATTAAAGATATAAGAAGACAGTCCCAACTCAACCATTTTAGAGTCATCTAATAATCTCTTATCCCCATTAATAGAAATATAACTTTCGGTAGAGGTTTTTAGATCCTCGTCTTCTGAACAAGAAGTAGTAAACGTAAAGCATAATAGTAGTAGTAGAATTTTTTTCATATTGCTGTTTTATGGATTAAATTTTTATGGTAATAATTTTTAAGTTTTATACTCTTGAAAGGGGAAGGGAAATCAAAAACATAACTATTAAATAGATTATCTCTTCTTTAATGAAAATAGTTTCTTAGGAGATAGCTTTTTAACCCACTGTTTAATCTCCTCATCTTCTTTATAGATTAATGTATAAATACCAACCCCGGTAGATATTAGAATTAATAGTAAAACTGTAGCGAAATTTAAACTGAATAGAAAAAAATCTACCTCATATAAGTTGAGTGGGATATCGAGCCCTCTTTTATTTAAGCCTCCGATTAAAGTAGAGGATGAAAAATCATAACTCTTCACGAATAATGAAAACACTAAGAATAACACAGAAGTAAGTAAAACTAATACTGGAATTTTTTTAGTAGTAAGATCCATATAATATAATTTGATGTTATCATATATGATAACCAGTTAATTCAAATATATAACAAAATTTGAGTTGTCTTAAATGACAACTAAATGAGAGATGAAACCTTACAGAAAAAAGTAGGTATGCGTATTCAGGAGATCCGTGAACTCAAGAATATCTCTCAACAAGAATTAGCTGCTATGTGTAATTTGGAAAAATCAAATATGTCCCGTTTGGAATCTGGTAGGGTTAATTCCACATTGGCCACTTTAAATAAAATTGCCCAGGGATTAGAAGTAAATATAATAGAACTTTTTAGATTTCGGTAATGCAACTGGAAAATCACTGAAATTTTCCCAAAATATCATCTTCCCAATAATACTTATTAAATATTTCCAGAAACTGTAAGGTGTATTGAAAATCGAACTTATTAATGTAAATATTAAGGGTCTTAGCATATAAACAGAATACACTTAAATGTTCAGCATTTTCAGCATAATCAAGGTAATCTAAAAGAAAACATACATAATCATCACCACCAATCTTCTCATTTCTACTTATCCAATTGATTAACTGAGCTTTATTCCCTATGTCTTTAAAATCAATTAATTCCCCTTTAAAATAAACTTCATTTTTATGCAAATCGGCAATGATCTCCAGTGAATCAAATACTGATATCTGAATTATATTTGCTTTATTTATTGAGCAAGATGGGAGTCGAGCATAACCACCATCATTTTGTTTAAATAAATGTTTATTTTCTTCAATTGCTTTTAGCTCCAAAATATAATCCCTGTATTTCAAAAGCCACCATTGAATTCTATCCATCCTAAAAATGTCATTTTCACCTAAACCTATTAGATCTTGGATTGAAGCGATGTTAAAGACTGCTTTTGATTTACCCACAATTATATTGGTAATTAAATATTGTACTTCTAAAGTATATTAATAAAAAAGGAATAAACCCTTCCAGAAATTTTAATTCCACATTCCTCTCCCTCCCCTGGTATTAGCTTGACTTCACAATAATAAAGAAACGCTATTATAATAATGTGTGAATTTACTTCTTTCCGGATTTATGCCTAAACTTTACTCATACAGACTCCTACGCGTATACACTATAATATTCCTTCATCGGCAAAACTGAAATAACCTTCAGAAGTAACGATTAAATGATCCAGTACTTTTATGTCTAAAAAATTACCTGCACTTTTAAGCTTTTGAGTTAGATCCTTGTCATTCTCACTTGGAAATAAGTTGCCACTGGGATGGTTATGTGCCAGAATAATTGATGATGCATTACATTTTAATGCAACACTAAAAATCAATTTTGGGTCTACCAATGTTCCTGATACACCTCCTTTTGAAACAGGATATATACCCAGTACTTTATTTGCCCTGTTTAATAACAATACTTTGAATTCTTCCTGAAGCTCTATAATTGATTTATCCCAACAGGATAATAGGATTTTATAAGCAGATTCGCTGCTACTTATATGTGGTTTCTGTCTGTTTTCAGTGGAATATGAAACCCTTATTTCACTAATTGTAAGCTCTCTCATCTCTCTGGTTTTTGAAAAGAAAGGATCAGCAGGAATTTCCCCGCCAATCCTTCCCAATTATTGTACTCCATTCGCAGAGAAGTTGCGTTGGCTCATTTTCATTATATCTTCAACTGTGGCTCTCGATTTATCCACATGTTGTTTTACTTGGGGTTTGGCTTCTTCAGAGTACTCATACCTGTAATCAAGCTGAATGATTTCTCCGGTATCCTTAATTGTATAGTCATAAGGTTCACACTCCACCTTTTCCACATTCCCGGGTAATTCTGTACCAATTAAAGCTTTGCAAGTTGTCTCATCAAAAGTTGATGGGATGGTTGCTTTCTTAGCTGTAACATAAAATTTGTCAGTTTGTTGGGATTTTACCATTTGGATCCCGCCCTGAAGTTCAAGTACGAAAAAGGATTCACCATCCTCCCTTACTCTTTCCTTGTAGTTAATGATTCTTACCATAATAATTGTTTTTGAGTTGAAATAATCTTTCCTTAAAAAACATCGTTTTACACAAGTTAACATATAGCACAACTATCACCTTGACTATAAACACTGGCGAAATTTCAAATGTGTAAAAGGAAAGGGCGGGGGGTGTTCCCCTGCTCAACATTGGTTAGGGGCTTGACATGAGGGAGGTTTATGTGTGTAGAAATAACCATATTTTTTTTAAAAAAAGTAAATAAGAAAACTTTATAATATCCATTTTACCTTATAAATGAAATTGATTATTTATTGACTTAGTAAAAAAAGACAAAACAGACAAAGTAATGTACATATTATCAATGGGTAGATTTTCTTGTTTAAGGTCTAAAAAAGAGGGCATAAAAAAACCCTGGACAGTATCCAGGGTTGTTTATTTTTTTATAGTGCACCACTATCGCCATTGGATAACAGGACACTTTGATAAAGCAAATATACAAATAAGTATGAATCAAGCATCATAAGAATAACCTAATTTTTTTTCGATTACTTCTTTGACTACTTTATTGTCTTCATATTTATTAAAAAGTTTGGCCAATTTAGTTTCTAAATCTAATTTGCGATTTGTTGAGATATTGGTTAATAAATACAATAGTGCTTTGATAGCTGCGTCTAAATTGTGGCCGTAATCCTTGTTAAACTTAACCCCTGGAGGCTCCTTTACTCCTTCATCTATATGTAAATCAAATATAACGCCACTATGAGCACATCCATTTCTGACAAACACGAGTGTGTCCAGTAAATTTTGAAGGATGTGAGGTTTCTTTAAGTTATACTGCAGACATATCTCCTTTCTAACACCCTGATCAAGGATGTTTTCATAAACTTTTACTATTGATCCGAAGGTATAGTATTCAAAAGTTTTCCAGCAAGGAGCAAACTTGTCATCAGGATATTTTATATGATGCCGGTTAATTTGAATGTTTTTTCTAATGAAGTTCTTATTGTAATGACTTTTAATATCCTTTAAATATTCAGCATCCATGACTGTAGAATCGCTGTACCAGATGGGATTATCATTATAATATCTCGAAGTCCAATAAATCAGATTTGTCCTGAAATTCAATTCTAATCTATTAATATATTTAATCAAAAGATATCTGAGATCTACATCTAAATAGTATAATTCAATCACATCGGATATCTTGGTGCCTTCAAAAAAATTGTGGTCCGAATCCTTTTCAAATGGATGCCAATAAAATCCTAAGCGATAATAGCCAATATCTAATAAAATTTCTTTGATCTTATTCTCTTCCAAGTCTAAATCCATCCCCCTATCGCGTAATTTAGCAATCTGCTCGTCAACACTTGTCGCCTTCTTTGTCATTACTATTTTATATTCTCTAAGATATCTAATAACTCTGCAACTGTTCTTGCCTCTTCCAATTTTTCTGTCTCATATACCATGAAATAACGGTAGCTCTGACCTGCCTTTGCTTCCCAAATTTTACCCAATTTTAACTTGCTTTGGCTATCGGAACCATCACGATCTTCACCTTTTGTCTCAATTAAAACGGTAATTCCATTTTTAAGTTTAACGATAAAATCAGGATAATGATTTATAAATCCATTGAGCAAAAAGCCCTTACCTCTTTCTAAATTTCGATGCCAGAAAAGGACATTATTTAAATTAGCGATTTCATTTATGACCCTCATTTCAAAACCATTCATTTCCCCCTCTTCTACATAAAGATTTTTAGTAATCCCCGAGTGGGTATTCTTCGGTTGGATTTTATCTGGGAACGAGAATGATTCTCTACAAATAATTGTTCCTTTATCCAGCATTTTACTGAACTGGTCCTCTGCATAGTTACTAGAAAGCCTATTAATTTTTTTCTTAATAACAGAAGTGTAAAACCCTTCATTAGCAGCAATTTCAGCAAGCTTTTCGGAGTTGAGGTTAGAGAGAATTTTCTTAATATACTTTAATATTTGTTGTTCGGAAATCTCATCTATTTTACGAATTTTAGCTGCCAATTTCCCTGCTATTTGATTCACCTTCCCTTCAGGAGAAAGAGTTGCAATATATTCTGAGAACTGCTCCTTCACTTGAGCATTTACATATTTATATTTAGGTGTAAACTCATCCTTTCTGCCTTCCTCCAAATCCACCGCTGCCATTTTGGAGGATGTACGTGTAAGATCTATGATAATATCTTGCTTATCCAATTCAAATCCCTTAAGCAAAAGACCTTTAGTTAGAGGAACAATCCTTTCTTCCTCCAAAAGAGATGGTGTGGTCCTTATATGAAAAGAAGGGAGCCTTGTTTTAACTGCTTCTGTTTTGAAACCCTCTTTAATAGGGTAGGTGTTAACTTGATCTCTCAATTCTGCTGGTATTAAACTGTCATCATTTTCCAGTTTTTCGAGCTGCTTATCATAAGCTTGTCCTGCCTCTTTACTGGTTTTAAGTAACTCATCTATGTGTTTTTTCTGATCTGGAGAGGTGGTAAGTTTTTTTACTTCCTCAGTATCAATTTCAATATCGTCCTTATCTCCATCCTCTAAAGTAGAATTACCTTCAGAGCCCCCACCAAATAAACCACCTAATAAAGATTTCTTCTTTACTTCTTCAGATTGCTCTTTCTTTTCCAGTTGGGGGGCTCTAAAATTTTTTGCGCTGAAACCCGAGTTATTTAATCCCTTTACTATTTTTCCCAAAGTGTCCAAGAAATCACTAGAAGAAGTAAAAACATAAGAATAATTAAGCAACTCATCTTGGTGCTTAGTTACATGTGGTAATCGGAGTACTCTACCTAAAATTTGTTCTACATCTACGGCTGACGATTTATTTGCTAAGGAGGCAAGGATATAGGCAAAAGGACAATCCCACCCTTCTTTTAATGCGTTAACGGTTATAATAAAACGTACTTCACAACTTTTACTAAGTAGGTCTTCATTTTTAAGTTCATTTTTATTGGCAGTTTTGATCCTTATTTGGGTTTCTGGAATCCCTATCTCGATTAGATTCTCTTTAATTTTCTCGAAGGTAATATTATCATCAGCAGATTTCGGTTGAGCTTGGAATAGAACAATGGGTCTAATATACTTTCCGCCAAGAAGTTCTTGCTCTTTAGCTTTGTTTTCTAAAGTCTTCTGCATTTGGATTGCGCTATTTATAACTTCGTTGGTGTCTTGATGGTTATAAACAATCACCGGAAGCTTAACCATATTGCTTTTCTTAAGCTTATGGGCGTCAACAAAACTAATTATATTACTCTTATTTCTGGGTGTGGCGGTAAGATCAAAGATGAAGCTTGGGTTTATATTATTCAGCATGTCAATTCTTAAATCAGCTTCAAAATTGTGGCTCTCATCAATAACTATAACGGGGTTAAGATAGGCTATAACTTGAATTAACGCAGTATTATCAACATCTGTAAGATTTGCTTTAAGATCATGAAAATGAGTAACGAATTCTGCGAGATTTTCATTTTCTCTATAGGCTCGTGGTTTATTATTGCGGACAGTTTCTACGAATGATTGGACACTTAAAACGAGAATGCTTAATTGTTCTTTAACTTCAGTTGGATTAAATCCTTGACCAAATAGTAACGCTTCCTTATCATAAACTTTCACAGAATTTCTGAAATGAGAATCAATTCGTTGACGGTAAGGGTGAGAGGGGTCATTAAGAGAATTGAAAGTTTGTTTCAAAATAGTATCTGATGGAACAAACCAAACAACAACCTTTGGTTTTTCTGAAGGGAAAAATTCAAAAATAGGTTTTAAAGCGTTGCAGGCTATAAAAGTTTTTCCGCCGGCGGTAGGTACTTTAACTGTTACCCTGGGGACTCCAACAATGGAATTGTCGTATGGTTGCAAATAATCATTCTCAATATCATTTATTGGAAATCCCTTCTTCTCCCATAGGTTTGAAAAGGCCTGGTTTATATTATTGGTTTTTTCAACTTCTTCTAAATATAGAATTAAGTCATTAATTACTTCTTGCTGGTATTTTTTTAATTCCATTTTTAGAATCTTTTTATATCTCTTGGTATTTTTCGGAATATTATATTTTTATCCAGCATATATTCTGGATCAAGCAAACATATGTCTGCGTAAATCACATATTGCTCTTGTTTTTCTACAACTATGTTAAGTGTATTTAAGTCTAAAGTTGTGGGGATTTCTTTTTCATAATAAAGATAATAACCGGTGCCTTGGAAATTATCCAGAAGATACTTGGTTTCGTTATTCCTTTTCCTTTTCAAGGCTTCCTTGGTTTCACTATAGTATAGGTATTCCCTTATTTCATCTTCACCAACTTCTTCATTTAAATTATCGTCGGCATTAAACATCGCTTTTCCTAAAACGTAGTAATCAAAAGAGCCCCCAATACCTTCAGTCTTTCCTTTAATTACCTTTTCCCCAACAATAACAATATTACCATTGCTTTCTTCAATTTTGACTTTTGAATATTGGGGGTCAGCTTTATAGGCTTCATATTGCTTTATAATTTTATCAGATCTTTTAAGATTAGTAATATTAACGGAATACTCATTCAATGTTTCCTTTTGTTTCCCCTTAAAATCATAACCATTAATTACTTTTTTAATTCTTGTTGCAGTGATGGTGTCCGCATAATCCTCAAGTTCAACCATTATAAATTTACGATTCCCTCCATCCTTTTTATTAAGATTAAGAACCGCGTGAGCAGTAGATGCAGTACCTGCAAATGAATCCAAAACAATAGCATTAGGATCATTACGTAAGCTAAGAATCTTTTCCATCAATGAGGTTGGCTTGGGGGTTTCGAAAGGTAGTTTGGATTTTGGAAACAGCTGTTTAATCTCTCTTTTTGCATCCTGAGTATGGCCAACTTCTGAATAAGGCCAAACAGTCATCGGAGTGATACCATCCTTAACTTCAGACATAAATCTTTTGGTAGCAGGTATATTACTACCATTTTGACCAAACCAAATACGATTGTCTTCAATTGCTTCTTCAAATCGTTTTTCAGAAAGCAACCAACTCCTTCCAGATGGTGGTAAACATTTTCTCCCTGAGGGAGTAATTATCTCATAAACATTATCTTCTACTCTTGGCCCCACCGTAAAGTTATCCGTTCTCCATAGACCCCGTGGATCATTATCAATGTTTTGATATTTACTATCTGCTCCTTCAGATCTCGGCAATTTTAACACCACCTTTTTTTTATCTTTGGCGAATGCAATCACAAAATCGTGATTAGCAGAAAAACGTTTCTTAGTATTTATTGGGGCATAAGCTCTTTGCCAAATAATGTTGTTCAAAAAATTATTAGGGCCAAATATAGCGTCAAGCATTGGTTTCAAATTTCCCTGCTCATAGTCATCAATAGAACAGTAAAAAATTCCATCATGTTTTAGTAATTTATGAAGCAATTTAACTCGTGGATACATCATACATAACCATTTATCATGACGAGTTAAATCTTCACCATCAGTACCTACAACCTCTCCTAACCATTTTTGGATGGATGGATGGTTTACGTTGTCATTATAAATCCATTTTTCTTTACCTGTATTATAAGGAGGATCTATATATATAACATCTATTTTTCCTTCGTACTCGGGTAATAGGCTTTTTAAAGCTTCAAGATTATCACCGTGAATTATTTTATTGCCATTATTTGTTGGCATTAGTTGTTCGCCACTTTGGGTATAACCATATTTATGTTCTAAAATTCTGTAAGGTACATTTTGATGGTGATTTACAACTTTATCCTTACCTATCCAATTGAGTGTTGGCATATTATATTTTACCTGGTTTATTAATTAATATTTATTTGCTACCTCTTTCGAAGCCCCATAAAAATTACAAACTTGTTCCTACGTAATTTATGTACGACTGTAGATGCTTTAATTCTTTCAGTTATACTTAAATAATGTTTTTTGTTAAAAAATTTAAGAGTATAAATATAGGGAATGCAACTAAAGTAGATCGTTTTGAATTCTCTTTTTCCAAATTAATGTGGTTATTGTAAAATTTGATATCGGTGATTCTCACTCAACAGTTGAAGATGGCTATGATTTTCCATAAAAGTTCGGTCTGTTAATAATTAAACAGGAAAGTTTCCAAATTCATTGTGTTTGAAAGATTCCAATAGCTTGAAGACGCAGTTAAGAGAAATTGGCCGGGTTGATCATCACCCTCACGAGGATATTCATGATTCTATGAAGGGATTAACCTTTGACTATCATTTTTCGGGTCAAAGGGTGGGAAGTGTAGGTCAAATAGAACTAAGCATAGCCTCAATTCTTAACGATTGGGATAATAATATATACTACAGAACCTGTAGATATCTGGGGCATCATGATGGTTGGAAGATTAAAGTAAGGGACCACATATTTCAACATCTTACGGACCTGGGTGTCGGTATAATGTTGGTAAGGGCAATTATTGATAATTTTAGAGTAGATAAATCCAAACACAGAGAATGGGTTATACACCCGGACTAATTGATAAACATCAAAAGCTGCTATCCTAATTGCCATAATCTGGGTAATTTCAAACTATAAATGTAATTTATTATGTCTTAGTTTTATACTAATTTTTGATTGTACTTACAATCTTAAGAGCTTCTTCACCATATTGGTTTTTAATGAAATCTATCCGGGAACCATTAAATATAAAATGAGGATTAATCCAGTACATATTGGCTCTACCCTGAGATCTAGCTATTAAACCAATTTTTATTAACGCCCTCACACCATTATAAAATGTCCCGTGAGCATTAATATCCGCAATTTCACAGATCTTTTTCGAAGGAAGGCTAATTTTATCTTTGTCCTTCCCCAAATGATGGGTTATATAATGGTATATTTTATTGGCAGTCGGGCTTAATTTATATAGGCTCTGTTCTAAGGATTTAAGTTGATATATGGATGTTTTCTGATCCTTATCAATTATATACACATCATCAAAACTGGACCTTTTTGCTCCGGTTTTAATTCTTTTAAACTCATATCCGGTATATATAATTAATCCCTTAATTGGATCTGATAGAAATGGATTTTTAGACATAAAAAAATCTTTAAAATGGCACTTTTATCCTTAGTTTCCCCATTTTTTGGAAAAAAGTGCAAAAGTTACCCGCGTAACAGATTGTTTAACAATGTTTTATAACATATTATTTAGTTATATAAATTAAAATATGCCCACCAAAATATGATGGGCATACACCTCAACTCAAATACCAACGATAATTAGAATCACCATTGATTGCTTTGGAGATGCCTTTTGCGAAAGCATAGGCATTTTCACTCCTGTCAAGGAAAGTGTCAATGTAGCTACTCTTATTTGCGCCAGTGAGCAAGTTGTAAGCATTCCAAAGACTGATTTCTCCGGATTCAGCTCTACAAAAGCTTTTATCTTGATAAAAGTCTCTGGCAACTGTAGTAAAATGGTTGTCATTCAACAGCAAAGTAGGAAGCTGTGTTTTCTCAGCTTTAGGCAGGAAATGGTACAATTTAACTTTACCTAATAATTGAGCAAACTGGGTCTCACTTAAACTATTATTTACAAGTTCCTCCATTCCATATATGTGCTCATTTAGCTTATAGGTCCTTAAAGTCTTCAATATTGATCTATTTAATTCTGGAGCAGAAGAAGCCTTTGCATCATTCTTATAGCCATCGGTGGATATGCACATATTGCAGCAGACCATATTCTGAAAACCTATAAAGAACTTAAAGCTTTCCAGTTTCTTTTTGCTAAACAAGTTTTCCTTATTATAGGATCTGACACCCCCTATGGTAAGTGAAAGATTATTTCCATTAATCGTTGTGGTTATACTGGGAATCCTGATAATAAAGGCCATTCTTTCATAATAGATCGTCTTTTGATAATCAAGAAGGTCTTTTGCTGGGATATGAATTGCATCTGGAGTTCTACCCTTAATTTGGTGACTTACACGAATTTCCGGTTGCTCTATACATTCATTAGGAAAGACACTTCCCGCACACTCCATAGCTACTTCTATAAACTCTTGATGGGCTATGACCTGTTCATTATCTTTTGCAAATACGGGAATTATACAATCTCCCTTTAAATGAGACAAGGCAATTTCATTTGTATTTGCTTCAATAAATGGGGTAATCCGGGTTTCCCTCTTCTCCCCGGTACCGGGGGAAGAGAGGCTATTGGTTACAATTAAATTTTCTCTCAGTTGAGGTTTGTTATTAATTACTTGTAGTTCCATTTTTACTGTGATTTTGAAGGTTTATAAAATTTCTGTTTTTAATTGTGTCTTGCTGTTGTACAAATTCCTGGTTTAATTCACCCTTGAAGTTTGACGACTTTGCATAAAGATCATTCAACTGTTTTTGGGTAGTACAGTTCTTTATCTGTTCAGCCATCTCTTCTAAGTCCACTCCTGAATAACACCAATCATAAAGCTGTTTTCCTACCCCAGGAGTAATTTTAAACTCGGGTCTGTCCATAAACAATCCTGTTCTGTCCTTACTTGAAGTAGCATAATGTTTGATATCGAGATCCAGAATTAGTGTAAACTCATATTCCACTCCATCCCTTTGAACTGCTTTTAAACCCACCTTTTCAGGAACATACTTACCATCCTTATGATTAAGAACATAATCCTGCTTTGTGCGCATAGTTGCAATAATATGAGGTTTCGAGCTCAGGATTTTATCCATAAATGCGCGCTGACGTGGAGTAATTTTATTCCAGTTGGTAAATGAATTTCCGGAAAGAGATCCGTGATACTCTAACAGAAATTCCCATGCGTGGGTAATGGAATCAATAATTATCACCTCCATACCTTCCTTTTCACAAAGTTCAATGGCTTGGATGTACGTCTCAGGGCTGAAACTATCCAGAGTCACAACATTGTAGTTCCCAAGATTTGCATAAAGATTACTACTTCCCTTTTCACTATCAATGACAGCTACCTTTTCAAATTCCCCATTAACCAGACCCTTTGCAATGAGCAGTGAGCTATAAGTCTTTCCACTTCCGGCTGGTCCCTGAAGGGCCATTTTAATTCTGGCCTGTCTTCTACTTGATTTTCTTAATTCCATAATGTTGCATTTTTAAGTTGAATTTTTAAACTCTTACATTTAATAATGAAAAAAGCCTCCTAAGAGGCTTTCAAATAAGGTGTTATAGGTTCTTCAAATAGGATGTCATTTATACTATCTAAATAATCATTTTCAAACTCTTTCAAATATGACATAGTAACATCTACACTTGAATGTCCTAATAATTCACTTATAACGGATACAGAAACTCCTTTTTGTTTGAGATGTGTTGCATAAGAATGTCTCGCTACATAGGTTGTAATATTTTTGGTGAGTCCCGCGAGTTCCGCAATTTTGTTTAGCTTCTTATTCAGTTTTGATAGTGTTTTATGTTTCCTATTTTGAAATTGCTGAGGTGATAAATCATCTTGTAAAATAATAGGGAAAATATACATTGAACCTTTATTTTGACTTTTGAAATATTCCAAGATTTCATTAATTGGTAAACGCAACCCTATTACAAAATCCCGATGAGTTTTAGACCGGGTGTAATAGATATTACCGTTATGTATATCACTCCATTTCAATTGAATTATATCGGTATAATTTATTCCCCGGGTATAATATGAAAACAGAAATATTTTATGAGCTTGTATTAAATTTGGGTAATCAGATAGATCTACATTTTTAAACTTTTCCCACTCTTCCTGTGACAAGGCTATTTTCCTTTTAATACCCTTTAATTTTGATATTTTATATTTCCGGAATGGATAGGAATCGGCAGATGCAACCTCATTATTAATTGCGAGATTGTAGAGAGCACGAATATGTCTCATATTGAAAGCTATACCACCTTCACCTTTTCCTTCCTGCCTTAGGTGAATTTCATAGTCTTTCAAAAAAGAAGGAGATAAGTCCTTGAAGGTAATTGTATGTTTAGCAAACTTAAACAGACTACGCTTTGTTGTAATGTAGGGGCCAGCCCCTCCTATATTATCTGCCGCATATAGTTCATCAATCTTTTTCTGAAAATAAGCCTCAACTTTATACAGGTTTCCGGGATTGCCTCTGAATTTTCTTTCAAAATCGATAAGGGAAAAATCATAGTTATTGTAAGCAAAGTCATTCAATATGTCATCAGCTTTCTTCTGCAATTCCAATACCTTATGATTTTTTGCAAGGTGTCCTTTGTCACCTTTTCTGATAATACAATTTTCCTCATCCCAATACTCTTTTTTACAAAATATACCAAGGGAAATAATCTTACTCCTCCTGTTCTTGTTTATTCGGAGGATTATTGGATATGATCCTTGATTGTTTTGCTTACGCCTTAATAGAATTTTATATGGTTTCATAGTTCTTTTAATTACATCTATTAAACATTTTTAAAGCCTGGGGGCCGATTTAAATAGCTATCAACCTCCAATGCATAATCTTCAATGGAACCTTGTTTTGCTGACTCAATCCAGTGATTGAGTTCACTTTTCTTGAAATAAATCTTTTTTCCACCTGGATTATAAAATGGTAATTGCCTATTGCTTGTCATTTTATAGATCGCAGATTTAGATATATTTAAATATGACGCAGCCTCTTTAACATCTATATAATCTTTCCCTTCATAATTGTGGTTTGAGAGGAGGCTTTCAATTCTTTCTAATATCTGATTTAACTGATCCATACTTATTTTACTTTTGAGATATGCACATATCATTGGTTAATATTCAGGCAAAAAAACAACACAAAAAAACCCTTCAATACTAAAGTGTAATGAAGGGTTGAGGCAAAGTGTAAGGTAAAGTGTAAGGTTTATTCTTGCGAAGGTATAGCCTTTGTAACCGCTTGCCTTATTTTATCATATTTACTTTTATCTTTATTTTGCAGGCGACTGTTATAAGTGTTAATTAGGCCGGCAGTAATGACAGTATCGCCTTTAGTAATAAAAGATTTACTTCTACCAATTTGGACAGGTGTTAAGTCATCAAAATACGCAGATAACACATCCAGAAAGTAAACCACTTCATAATTATCCCTATTAAAGAAGATTTTACGTTCTGGTGTTTTTGAGGTAAAGACATTTGTAAAAGCTTCTTCGGTTACTTGTTCTTCATCAATTAATCCAATATCCAAAATTTCGTCATAAAGCTTCTTAAGCCTAAAAAAAGTTGTTTTTTGTTTATTGCCGAAGAAGGGGTTACTTTCTTTTTGGGGCCTTTTAAATTTTTCCGTTGGTCTCTCCTTGCCCTGGGCATAAAGAAATGCAGTAATTTTATCCTTTAAATCAAAAAGTACAACCTGAATTACCCTATTATGAGGTAAGCTTTGGGTACTTTCATTAATTTCGTGAAGTTCCTTTAATTGCCTTTGTACGAAGCCGTTTTCAAAAACCTCATCAAATTCTTTTTGTAATCTTCGTTCTGAAAGGAATCGAAGTGTGATATTGGCTTGGGTGCGTAACAACATTTGTAGGTTGTCGACAAAATATATTCTAACCAAGGGCGCTTCACCATCTTCATAAAAATCTTTATGGTATTCTATATACCCTTCACCCTTGTTATTCTGCAGACTGCGATTGAAAGGCAGTTCATAATCATTGGTAGGTGGTTCATAAAAATGATTTTCATATGCTTCTAATCGCTCTCTGCTAAGAAAGGTCTTAAAGAAGAGAAGTGGTTGTTTTTCAGTTGAAGGTTTATACAAGTTCATTATCAAATTTAGTTAGAATGTTTGACCTGTGTTTGACCCAAAAAATAAAAAAAGCCCCTCACATCGTGAAAGGCTTGATTTTATTAGTGGTCCCACCTGGACTCGAACCAGGGACCACCTGATTATGAGACCGAATGATCTTTATTACTTTTATTTGCACCCGCTATCATTTGTTGATTATTACAGGGATTAAAGAAATTAAACAGTTATGGTTCTTTCTTATTTTTTCTCTTTTTCTCCAATTTGTTAGTCCTATGTTAGTCCCAAAAATAACAGCTGCGAATTATACAAAACCTGCAGTTTCTGCAGTTTCTGCATTTTAAAAATCAAAGTGAAATTCATGTCATTTTAATTAAAGGTTAATATGGCTAATATTCGCTTAATAAATCAATCTTATGAATTTGATACGTGACTTCATTACTTACCATTTCTAACACTTTCACCCTATCTTCACAAGAATTATTCATAGCAACTCCGCTTCTATTATATTCAAAACTATTGATTTGTACTTTGAAATCTCGATTACAACCAACATACCACATCCCAGTTGGTTCAATTTTATATGATTTATAAGACACTACTCCGTTAACTTCCTTTTGAATTAAAATATCATAAACCTTTGTTTTTGAAATATTCCTTATAAACACGGGATTGGTTCCCCGCAAAGCCATCATTACATTTGAATCTTTTCTCAATTTATTACAGTCCTGAAAGTGGTCATAGCAGTAAGTTGTCCAGGTCGTATCAAATCGAGTAAAAACTTCCTGTATACAGCCACAATCATTTTGCTCTACTATCATTTCAATATCCTTATTATGGCAGGAAAACATCATAATTGATAGCGATAGGAGTATTATTTTTTTCATTGCAATTTCTTTTTTATATCATACAATCCTCCAAAAAGTGAAATCATAGCATCTTGAAGACGTGGGTAGTTATCACCTTTGGTAATCAAGACATCAGTAATTGATAAGTTGATCTTGTTTTTGTTTATCCAAGAAATGTGTGCTCTTGCAGGTGGCTCCGACCATTTATTAATCAAATTGTATTGCTCTTCAGTAGTTAAATTTGGGGTAGTGATCAACGTTTCCATTACCACATAGGAGAAATTTTTATTAGCACGTTCTTGAAAAATTAAAATATCTATTTCGGTCTTGTCATCCTTCTCAAATGCTGGCATCTTGTTCCCTATACCAGTTATGGTGTAAATAATATGCCCAGATTCAGGATCAGTATCCTTGTCCAATACATTTAATTCATATTCTGTGAAAACTTTAATTAAAGCAATATCTATGTCTCTAATATTGTTTCCAGTTTGTGAAAAGCCAACAGTCCAGCTCATTAAAAATAGGAGTAAAAATTTATGCACCATAAGAAGGGAAATTTGATGTTATCATATATGATAACCAGTTAAACCAAATATATAACAAAATTTGAGTTGTCTTAAATGACAACTAAATGAGAGATGAAACCTTACAGAAAAAAGTAGGTATACGTATTCAGGAGATCCGTGAACTCAAGAATATCTCTCAACAAGAATTAGCTGCTATGTGTAATTTGGAAAAATCAAATATGTCCCGTTTGGAATCTGGTAGGGTTAATTCCACATTGGCTACGTTAAACAAAATTGCCAAGGGACTGGAAGTAAATATAATAGAACTTTTTAAATTTCAATAGTTTATCGGGAAAATCAATCAAATTTCTGAAGAATATCCTCCTCCCAATACAACTTATTAAATATCTCAAGGAATTCAAGAGTATTTTGGAAATCTGTTTTATCTATATATATGTCAAACTCTCGGGCATTCAATACAAATACTTTTAAATGTTCTGCATTATCAGCATAATCCAGGTAATCTAAAAGAAAACATACAAATTCATCTCCACCTATTTGCTCGTTTTTTTCAATCCATTTAACCAAGGCATCTGGATCAATAACATCTATCTGTTTTAATCCATTTAATTCACTTTTAAAATAACTCTCATTCTTGTGAAAATCAGCTATTTTTTCTAAAGCTTCATATAGTGATAAAAAGAGTTGGTCTTCATTTGGCTTATTAAAGGGTGGAAGCCTAACCACAGAACCATCACTTAACTGATAACGATGCTTTTTTTGTTCTGTCTCATAAAGTAACAGGAAATTATCTCTATATTTTAATAGCCACCAATAAACTTTATCCATAGACAATGGTAAATCATCTACTGTGAGCTTTAGCAATTCTCTTATTTCAGGAGATTTACTGGTTGATATATTTTTTGAGTTTTTAATATTTCCGCTATTATAAGTAGTTGGTAGATTTTAAGTTTATCACTTATTCAAATGTAAAGTTTAAAATTCGATTAAATAAAAAGGGATAAATCCGAATAATCTACGAAATTATATATCTCCTCTCTCTCCCTGGTACCCCTAATTCTTCCCACAGTTCAAGAAAAGGCTATTATAATAATATCGCAAAAAGATTCCCCGAAATTTATCCCAAAAATATCACTCATTTTAGTTCACTCGTACACGTCAATTTTTTACAACAAACCTTCATCTGCAAAGCTAAAATAACCCTCAGGTGTAATAATCAAATGATCTAATACTTTTATATCTAAAAAATTACCTGCACTTTTAAGCTTTTGAGTAAGTTCCTTGTCATTCTCACTTGGAAATAAGTTGCCACTGGGATGGTTATGTGCCAAAATAATTGATGATGCATTACATTTTAATGCAACACTAAAAATCAATTTTGGGTCTACCAATGTTCCTGATACACCTCCTTTTGAAACAGGATATATACCCAGTACTTTATTTGCCCTGTTTAATAACAATACTTTAAATTCTTCCTGAAGCTCAATAATAGATTTATCCCAACAGGATAATAGGATTTTAAAAGCAGATTCGCTGCTACTTATATGTGGTTTCTGTCTGTTTTCAGCGGAATATGAAACCCTTATTTCACTAATTGTAAGCTCTCTCATCTCTCTGGTTTTTGAAAAGAAAGGATCAGCAGGAATTTCCCTGCCAATCCTTCCCAATTATTGTACTCCATTCGCAGAGAAGTTGCGTTGGCTCATTTTCATTATGTCTTCAACTGTGGCTCTCGATTTATCCACAGGTTGTTTTGCTTGGGGTTTGGCTTCTTCAGAGTACTCATACCTGTAATCAAGCTGAATGATTTCACCGGTATCCTTAATAGTGTAGTCATATTGATCACACTCAACCCTCTCTATATTTCCGGGAAGTTCTGTGCCAATTAAAGCTTTGCAAGTTGTCTCATCAAAAGTTGATGGGATGGTTGCTTTCTTAGCTGTAACATAAAATTTGTCAGTCTGTTGGGATTTTACCATTTGGATCCCGCCCTGAAGTTCAAGTACGAAAAAGGATTCACCATCCTCCCTTACTCTTTCCTTGTAGTTAATGATTCTTACCATAATAATTGTTTTTGAGTTGAAATAAATCCTTCCTGCAGAACATCATTTTCCACCCATAGAAAAACACAGCTTTCACCTTGGTTTTTTTATACTGGTAAGAATTTAGATGACAATGTTTGAAGGGCGGGGGGGTATCCCCTTCGCGGAAATGAGTGGGGGGCTTGCCACAAGGAGGTATAGGCAAGCATTATTTTTAAAAAAATTTTGCATATCACTAATCCTTTTTATTAGTTCTATTGACAGACTCTAAAAAAATACGGATTATTGAATGTTGCAAAATGATAAATAATGCTGCTGATTGGAGGATAAACAAGAAGAGGCAGAAAAGGAGAATTACATAATCCCTCACCGATTTTAAAAAATAAGAGCAAGCTCAATTATTATTGATATCGAAGGTGAAGATAATCACTATCATATAAAATTCAGGTTTCAATCTTGGATAATGTCAGCGATAAAAACTGATAACCTAGAGAGGAAGAGGGTTATGAACAGTAAAATTCACGTTTCTTGAATTTCTTATTTAACAAGCTCTGGAATAATCTCTATCTCATCCTCATTACCTTCGATTTCTCTCAATCGATAATAGGAAAAATTCAAGTTAATGATTGATTTATAAGGAATGATAAGAATATGGCCAGGAATATCATAATAGTTTTTTTTATCATCATCATTCATCATACGTCGTTGGGCATTCTTTAGGGTAATACTCTCCAAGCCACCATCGTTAGAAAGTTCATAATCTACAAGAGCGCCATCATAAATAATAGATCCCTCTGGACTTTCAATTAAAGCATCCACATACACAAAATCTATATTCTCAACCTCATCCTCAAGAAGATCAAATGATGCGCGAGGAAAATCAAAAAATTCCCCGGAAAATATATAATGCCAGGCATTTCTAAATCTAAATAGTTTGTACTTTGTGTCCCATAAAAAATGTCTCACTATTTTTTTTGAGAAATACCCGCTAATTAATCCTATTAAAACGGAAGCTATAAAATAACTTGCTACTTCAATTCTATTATCTTGTAGGTTGGAAAAGGCATTTTCAGGAAAGTCTTTGGCAGTCAACATCTGGCCTATCAAATCAAGCCTTACGATATATCCGAAAATTCCCACCACTCCAGAAAGGAGTATATGTATAAGTGCGCTTGGAACGAAGGAGGAAAAAAAGACACTAAAGAAATTTTGTTTAAAATACTGCTTTGAAAATTCTTCAGTATAATAAAACTTGCGAAAAACTATTCCTGGTAGAAGAACAAGGAAAATGAATACAGTTGAAAGAGCAATATTCATAATCTTCCTAGCCCATATTCACTAAATTCTTAGCAACTTTTTCTGATGCAAAATGTATAGTTTGAGGCTGTTGTCCCTTCGCTAGATTACGATTAGCCCTAACGGCGTCTAGCAAGTTCTTAGATTCCTCAGGTTTGCTAAAAATATATCGAGCTCTTTTACTCGTGAGAGGTAAATCAGATTTTAAAAAGCTTAGCTTTCTTTTTGAAACATTCATACAGCTAAAATAACAAATTTTTTCGAACTACATAGGTCTTTCTTTTTGGTAAAGGGTTTTTGCCATTGTTTTTGAGTTTTAAAATTGAACCAAAATTAATTTTTATTAATCACTATCGTAAACCAGAAGAAAACACAGCTTTCACCTTGGTTTTTTTATACAGGTAAGAATTTAGATGACAATGCTTGAGGGGCGGGGGATATCCCCATCGCAGAAATGAGTGGGGGGCTTGCCATAGGGTGGTTTGTATAAACACAATTATGACCTGGAAAAAATTTAAAAAAAATATTTTGTGAATTTATTTACTCAGTTATAATTAGCAACTGAAAAAATGGAAGATTAGGTTATAAAGTGAAATATAATAAAGCATAATAGTGATTACAAGTGCAACATGCCCAATGAAGCAAATCCAATTTTGCAACTTGGACTTTTAGATAGTAATTCTAAAAAATGTCTATATTTTGTCAAGTCTTCTCAATGCCCAAAAACATTTTGCCGTAGCTTCAATATCGACTGAAGCATCGTGAGCTTCATTCAATGATTCCCTAAACAATTTAAAATACAAGTCAGAAAGTTTCGGATACTTATAACCGAAGGCCCCACTTATCGCACAATAATCTGTAGAACTTTTCATTGTGCATATTTTCTTTTTTTCGGAGAAAGGATATTTATAATTTGCTCTTAAAAATTCTGCACCCATTATTTTCTCATCAAAGGCAATATTATGAGCCACAAGAAATTCTGCTTTGTTAAGCAATCCATAGAATTCTTGCAATACTTCCTTAATCTCTCTCCCCTCGGTTAAGGCCTTATAATGAGAAATTCGATGAACTTTGGAAACTTCCGCAGAAATTTGGAATCCCTGGGGTTTAATGATAAAACTTCCCCCAGTAATTCTGTTACCGTTTTTATCATAAAATAAGTATGCTAATTGCACTAATCGTGGCCAATTATCTAAATCTGTAACTGAAGCATTCCAATTTTTGGGCAGACCCGTAGTTTCTGTGTCAAAAAATAAGTATGATCCATTTTTATACTCTTCAAAAATTTCGGTAGCTTTCTCTAACGTATTTGCTTTATTAACTCTTTCTGAAAACTCTGACTCTAAAACCTTATTTTTTATAAAAATATCTTTTGGATTATCTTCTATAAATTGAGTCCTCGGAATTCTATAGATCCTTTCTCCAGTACTACCATCTACTACAAATTCCCCGTTAATTTTTAAAACAAAATCCTGCATGTTTCTTATAAAAGTGCTGTTATCAGTAAACATTAAGTAATTATCCACCTTGGATTCCACAAGTTCTATCACGGTTATAACTGGAGTAACTACCTCATTATCATCTTCAAGTTTTATTGAAGGAAGAGTGAAAAGCGTTTTTACATAAACTTTGGGTCCATTTAATCCAGATTCTGTACTCTTTCTCCAAATTTCGAATAGTTCTTCTTTTGTCGCTTTAAAATCGGGAAGTGCACTTAATAATTCTTCACCAGATGCGAACGTTATGTGATCAAAGAGTAATGTGTATTCTTTATTAGCAATCCTTCCAATTGGTGACGGATCTTTTAAAAGCCTCTTTTGACATATCTCGACCTCTAAAAGATCCCGGACAGCTATATGATCTTTAAAGGCATAGCATTTCATTACACTGGTTACTATTACAACATCCTTTTTCAGGTCATCCTTTTTACTAAGTATTTGCGCTTGTAAATCGGTTCTCCATATTTTTTTAAAAGTCATAAATAGATATATTTGTTCTTATCGTTTCTATTTTATTATTCATTTCACCATTCCCAACTCAAATAATTTTGACCTGATTTTATCTTTTCATAATCTCGTTCATTCAGTTTGTATTCAATTATTCGATCAGATAAATTTTCTTCTACAAAACTTGTTTTGGTGAATCTATAGATCACTTCTCCCGTATTGCCATCAATAACAGGTGAATAATCCTCCTTCAGGATGTTCTCTTCATTAAACAATTCGTCTCTACCCCTGCCCTCACTACATAGCTCTTTAATATTATCAATATTTTTAAGTTCTTCCCGGGTATACTCTTTGACCATAATAATGGGAGTTTGAATCTGATCAATATCAGAGCGATAAAATTTGGTGATAGTATTAAAAGATACAAATACCGCGGGCTTTCCAAGAATATACTGGCTACCTTTTTTTAGAATATCTTGTAAAAAATGGTAATCTAATTTCAGTTCAGGTAGCGCCTCTATTAGCCCTTCACATGTAAATGTTAACTTGTTAAAAAGCAAAGAATAATGCCCGCGTTTGATATCGGGCAAAACATATCTTCCCGTGAATATTCGTCTATCCACACACCTCTTTTGAACTAACTCTATTTCGAAAGTATCTTTATTTATTGCTCTTATATAACTAAGTAGGACAATATTTTTCCGAAGGTTTTTACTATTACGGTTAATAGAGTCGTAAAGTTTACTTGTTTGAATCAGTTGTAAATCCATATTTCTAATTTTCTGAATATCCCTTCTTTTCTCCAATATTAGTTAATATTCTATTAAGTATTTAATTTAGATAACTGTTAAAGACTATACTTCCGACATAATGGATATTCTTCTTCACGCTTTCTTAACTTTCAGTTTCTTTTTCTTAAATTGTCCCACAAATAACCCCCCTGCAGGTTATTTCTATTGGAGCAACCAAAACTTTAGAACTAACCAATTTATGACTTTCAACGAAGACTCCCGAGTAAAATTACCTGCTATTCTACATCTTACGCGCTTGGGCTATAAATACCTATCTCTTAAAAATGAAGTGTGGGATGAGGAAACAAACATTTTCCGAGATATCTTTAATGAGGCTATTGCTAAAATAAATAAAGGAATATCTAAAGACGATATTGATAGGTTATACCAAGAAGTTAGCTTGACGCTTGAAAACGAAGATTTAGGTAAAGTATTTTTTGAAATGTTAACCAACAGGTCTGGTATTAAGCTTATTGATTTCGAAAAATTTGAAAATAACGAGTTCCATGTTGTGACAGAGTTGCCTTATAAAAATGGCGAGGATAATTTTAGACCGGATATTATTACATTGATAAATGGAATGCCTTTGGCATTTATAGAGGTAAAAAAACCAAATAACCGAAATGGTGTTATTGCTGAAAGGGACAGAATTAATAGTCGTTTTAAAAATAAGAAATTTAGAAAGTTTGTCAACTTGACCCAGTTTATGATCTTTTCCAATAATATGGACTATGATGATAACGAAATTGAACCATGGCAAGGTGCTTACTATGCTTCTGCATCTTACCACAATTTGCACTTCAACTATTTTAGAGAAGAAATTGGATTTAATTTATCAAAAGAATTAAAGCCTATAGATATAGACGTTGAAGAGTTCTTGTTAAAAGACACTAATTATCAAGCGATAAAAAATAGCGCAGAATATATTACAAACAAGAACCCAAATTCTGCAACCAATGGCATTTTAACCTCGATGCTTTCCAAAGACAGACTTAAATTTATTTTGCAATACAGTTTAGCATATGTTAAAGAACATAATGGGCTGGAAAAACATATCATGCGTTACCCACAATTGTTTGCCACAAAAGCAATTGAAGAAAAACTAAATAATGGTATTCGTAAGGGGATTATTTGGCATACTCAAGGAAGTGGAAAAACTGCTTTGGCGTATTACAACGTTCATTTCCTCACAGACTACTACCAGAAACAACACATTATTCCAAAGTTCTATTTTATTGTAGACCGTTTGGATTTACTCTCGCAAGCGAGAGATGAATTTACAGCACGTGGCTTAAAAGTACACACCGTAAACTCCAGAGATGAGTTTGTGGCAGATTTAAAGAAAACAACGGCTGTTAACAATGACAAAGGCAAACGTGAAATCACGGTGGTGAACATTCAGAAGTTTGAAGATGACCCAAGTGTGAGTACCACCACAGATTATAACATCAACATACAACGTGTTTACATTCTAGATGAAGTACATCGTAGCTATAATCCAGAGGGTAGTTTTTTAGCAAATTTGGAGCAATCAGATCGTAACGCAATAAAAATAGGGTTGACTGGAACACCATTAATTGGCGACAGTTTAAAATCTAAACATCTTTTTGGTGATTATATCCATAAATACTATTACAACAAATCGATTGCTGATGGTTATACGCTTAAACTTATCCGAGAGGAAATTGAAACCGAGTATAAGGTTAAGTTCAAAAAAATTCTGGATGATTTAGAAATCAAAAAAGGGGACGCTCAAAAAAAGCAAGTGTACGCACATCCTTCGTTTGTGGCACCAATGCTTGATTACATTGTTAAAGATTTTCAAGATTTCAGGCAACGCAATAGTGATGGGTCTATTGGAGCAATGGTTATTTGCGCTAGTAGTGAACAAGCACAAGAGCTATTCAGTATTTTCAATAAAGTTTATACTAGCCCAGAAATAGCAGAGTCCCTACCAATGGCTGCCGAACCTGGTGCAAAATATAAAACCATTCTCAAAGAAGAATATCGTATTAAAAAAGCTGCGCTTATTCTTTATGATTCTGGAAGTAAAGATGAACTTGGCACATGGCGAGACGATTTTAAAGCTGGCAAAATTGACATCCTGTTTGTGTATAACATGCTATTAACTGGTTTTGATGCTAAACGCTTAAAAAAAATCTATTTAGGACGTGTGATTAAAGCGCATAACTTATTACAAGCCCTCACACGTGTGAATCGCAAATATAAAAATTATAAATACGGACACGTCGTTGATTTTGCAGATATCTCTAATGAGTTTGATAAAACCAATCGCGCCTATTTTGATGAGCTTCAAGGAGTTTTAGGTGATGAAATGGAAAGTTATTCTAACCTCTTTATGTCGCGTGAAGAAATGGAAATATCTATTCGAGATATTAAGGAAGCATTGGCTGATTTTGATTTGAAAAATGCCGAAAACTTCTCTTCTCAAATTTCTCAAATAAGTGACCAAGGCGAAATGCAACGCATCAAAAAATCCTTGGAAGATGCTCGTGTTTTGTATAATATCATCCGTTTGGTTGGTGAATATGAATTGCTAGAACGTATCGATTTTAGAAAACTTGGAGAGCTTCGTATTGAGGCTACCAATCATTTAGCATTGATTAACGCCAAAGATGCATTAGAGCAAAATGAAGAGGTTGGTAATCTACTAAACATAGCCTTAGAAGATATTGTTTTTGGTTTTAAAAAAATTGGTGAAAGCGAGTTAGTACTCGCAGGTGAATTAAAAGATATTCTCAAGAAAACCAGGGAAGCATTAGGTGGTAATTTCGATTCGAAAGACCCAGAATGGATAAGTTTGTATGAAGAACTACGTCGCTTATTCGATAATAAAAACCTGAATGAAGTGTCTCAAGACGAGATGCAAACCAACATCACCTCATTAAAATCCATTCATGAAAAAATTAAAGAACTAAACAGACGAAATGATTTATTAAAAGATAAATATGAAGGCGATGCCAAATATGCACGTGTTCAAAAACGATTAGTAGAAGCTGGCAGACCTTCTCAATTAAAAACTGCCATTATTGAAGCCTTACAAAAAATTAAAGAACAAACCGATATTGCTGTACTCGATAGAAACGATAGTTTAAATAATGAAAGTTATTTTGCACGTGTGGTGGCTAAACTAGTTTTTAACGAATTTCAAAAAACCAATGATACCCAATTGGATTTTGAAACCGTTGAATTTATACGCGACCTGATAGTAGAGGAATATCTTAACGAATACCACGGTAAAATCGCATGACAAAAGACATTAACAAGCAACCCTTTGTTACCAAAACAAAAACACTTATAGACGAGCTTAAAGCTGTTTGTGCAAGTTATGGATTAGGAAATGATGGGAATGAATTTAAAATTATAAGCCAAATCTTTTTATATAAGTTTTTAAACGACAAGTTTGCTTATGAAGTAAAAAAGTTAAAACCAGAACTGGCAACAAGTGAAAATTGGGAAGCCGAACTTGCCAAAATGAAAGATGGGGACTATAATATGTTACAATTTCAATTGGGTGAAGACACTGCCTTTTTAAAACCACACCATTTAATTGGGTATTTGTTTGACAGACAAAACGAACCTGATTTTGCTAAAATGGTAGATGACACTTTAATTGATATTGCAGTACTTAATAACGATTTATTTGCTGTAAAGACAGAAGACGGACAAAAAATACAACTCTTTGACCGTCTTACGGAATACGTAAGTAGTAAGCGCGATGGTTTTGCAGTAGCCTTATTTAATAAGTTGGTGATTTTCAATTTTGAAAATATTATGGGAGAAGGGTTTGACTTTTTCTCTACCATATTTGAATACTTAATTAAAGACTACAACTCCGATGCTGGTGGAAAATATGCCGAGTATTACACACCACATGCCGTGTCAAAAATCATAGCCAATATTTTGGTGCCAGAACCAACTAGTAACGTGACTATTTACGACCCAAGTGCAGGTTCTGGAACATTATTAATGAATTTGGCACACGCCATTGGTCCTGAAAAATGTACGGTATATTCACAAGATATCTCACAGAAATCCTCTAACCTCTTACGTTTAAATTTGGTCTTGAACAACTTGGTACATAGTATTGAGAATGTGATACAGGGCAATACCATGACCGACCCATATCACAAAAAGGATGGCAAATTGCGCCATTTTGACTACATCGTAAGTAATCCACCGTTTAAGTTAGATTTTGCAGATGATGTAGACACACTGAATAAAAAAGAAAACAAAGCCCGTTTTTTTGCAGGAATTCCAAACGTACCTACCAAGAAAAAGGAAAGTATGTCCATCTATACCTTGTTTTTACAACATATTATTTATTCACTTAAAGATGGAACAGGAAAGGCCGCCATTGTAGTACCAACAGGTTTTATTACTGCACAATCTGGTATTGAAAAAAAGATACGCGAGAAAATTGTGGACAGTAAAATGTTGGCAGGTGTAGTGAGTATGCCTTCTAATATTTTTGCCACTACAGGCACTAATGTGTCTATCATATTTTTAGATGCCGCCAATAAAGGTGATGTAGTTTTGTTAGATGCCTCTAATTTAGGAACCACAGTTAAAGAAGGAAAAAATCAAAAGACCTTGTTATCGGATAATGAAGAAGACAAAATCATCAACACTTTTGTAAATAAAGAAGCAAAAGACGATTTCTCTGTAGTAGTGAGTTATGACGATATAAAAGCCAAGAACTATAGCCTAAGTGCAGGACAATATTTTGAAGTAAAAATAGACTATATAGATATTACTGCGGAAGAATTTAAAACGAAAATGAACAGTTTTGAAAGTAATTTGGAAATACTTTTTGCTGAATCGAAAAGTCTGGAAAAAGAGATTCAAGATAATTTGAAAGGGTTGAAGTATGAGTGATATATTCAAAACGAGCAGGCTTGGAGAACTTGGTAAAGTTTCAATGTGTAAACGTGTAATGAAACATCAGACTTCTGACAGTGGTGATATTCCATTCTATAAAATTTCTACTTTCGGAGGAATATCTGATACGTTTATTTCAAATAAGTTGTATCAATCATTTCGCGAAAAATATTCCTATCCTAAAATTGGCGATATTTTAATTTCTGCAGCTGGTACAATTGGAAAAACAGTAATTTTTAATGGTGAACCATCATATTTTCAAGATTCAAATATAGTTTGGATAGCGAATGATGAGAAGAAAGTTATAAATGGTTTCCTATATTATTATTATCAAACAGAGCCTTGGATAGCAACAAAAGGTAGTACTATTAACAGACTTTATAATGAAAATATTAGAAGTTTAAAAGTAACCTATCCAGATATTTCAACCCAAAAACAAATAGCCAAAGTCCTTTCCGGTTTAGATGCCAAAATAGAAGTCAACAACAAAATCAACCAAGAGTTGGAAACGATGGCCAGAACGCTTTATGACTATTGGTTTGTGCAGTTTGATTTTCCTGATACTAATGGAAATCCTTATAAATCTTCTGGAGGGAAGATGGTATATAATGAGGAGTTAAAAAGGGAGATTCCTGAGGGGTGGGAGTTGAAATTAATTGGAAATTATTTTGATTATTTGGAAGGGCCTGGTATTAGAAAGTTTAATTATTCAGATGATGGGCATAACTTCATTAATATACGATGTATTAAAGAAGGTGATTTAGATGTTTCGAATGCCACAAAAATTAAAAATGAATTAATTAATAACCTCTCTCATTTTTTATTAGAAGAAAATGATGTTGTTGTCTCGACATCAGGCAGTTTAGGGCGGTCTGCTGTTGTTAGAAAGGAACATTTACCTCTTTTGTTAAATACAAGTGTTATAAGATTTAGGCCCATAAAATCTTATTATCATTCTTTTATGGTTATCTATCTTAAATCTCAATACTTTTTAGGAAAATTAACACAGCTTGCAACAGGTAGTATTCAAAAGAATTTTGGTCCGACACATTTAAATCAAATTATGGATTGTATGCCGCCCGACTCAATTTTCAGTAATTTTCAAAAAATGGTCTCGCCTTTCTTGAACAAACAAATATTAAATAAGAGTGAAAACCAAAGGCTCACTGAGTTGCGAGATTGGTTATTGCCGATGCTTATGAATGGGCAGGTTAGTGTCCTCGAAGAAAAGAACTATTTAGTGGGAAGAGAAAATTAATATGAATTTCACCTTAAAAAGATAATTTACGGATGTTAGGAGCTTTAATTGATTTTATCTCGAATAAAACGAAATATAAATCCTCTTTTGAAGATTATCACAGGTTGATTTCCAAAGACGCGAAAGGTGAATTTAATATAGATAGGCAAAAATTTGAAGAGAACTTAAACAGGGATCCCAGGATACTGGATCATTATACTCCTAATCCATTCGCTTCATTAATTGTTAATTCGATTGGTAAGATGCCTAAGAATGTTCTGGATCCATGCTGTGGCTTAGCAAATATACTTTACTGTCTATCGAATACAACTGGGGCAAATTTAACAGGTATAGAGATCAATAAAGGAATTTCCTCAATAGCAAAATATTTAGTCCCTGACAGTAATATTATTAATGCAGATTTCTTTCAATTCTATTCCGAGACAAAATATGACCTTATAGTAGGCACCCTTCCATCAGGACCAAGAATTAATCTTAACGGGAAAAAAAGGAAAATAGAGGAAGCATTTTTAATGCGAGCTATAGAGCTACTTGAGGATGATGGTGAGGCATTCTTTATAGCCAGTTATGATTTTCTAAGTAATTCTAATGATGATACAAAAGAAGGTATTATACCCCATTTAAAAAGTGTGACAACACTACCTAAATTAGAAAACTCCAATACCAATCTCAGGAAATATTTAATCCACTTAACAAAATCTGAAATAGATAATATCAGTTTTGGAAGCGTTCAGCACTTGCATGATCTAAAGCCAACTTTAAATGAGAACCTGTTAGTCACAATACCTAAATCTCAACTTGAAGATCGGCTTCTGCCAGAATATTATATCAGTAGACAATCTGATAAATATGAATTTCTGAAAGAATTTGAAACAAAAAGTCTTACTGACTTTGCTAAAATTATAAGAGGGGCATACATTAAAAAGGAAGAAAAGAAATCTAAAGGGAAATTCCTTATTTTAAAACCATCTGAAATAAATGACAATAAAATTACAGTAACTGAGAACTCTAGCTTTTTGAACATTATTGAGGATCCAAACAATCTGAAAGCAGTAGCTCAACCAGGGGACATTTTAATTTCAACCTTCTTTAATCAAGCAAAAATTTATGTTGTCAAGGAAGATGATCCTTCGGTTTTGGTTTCTAATAACCTCGTAATACTTCGGAGTGCGGAAAGTGAATATTTACAGGTTTATCTGAATACAGAAGAAGGGAAAAGAATTTTTAATCTACAGGCAGGGGATTTATCCACTGGTAGCGTAATACCAAACCTGTCTATTAGCAGTTTGAAGAGAATTCAGATACCAGTTTTGCCTTTAGACAATCTCAATCGCCTTGGTGATAAATCTATCGAATTAGCTGACCAAAATGAACTGGAAGAATTAAGAGCTAAAATCCAATTCTATAAAGGGGAATTAGCCAAAAAAAATAAAAAACTGGCAGAGAATAGAGGTTTAAGAGAGTTACTGGAGAATAGAGATAAAAAAATAGATGAAATATTAGAAGGGCTTCAGAATACAAATGAAAAGCTCGACACAACAAATGAGAAGTTGAATATTATTATTCAAAAAATTCAGGTCTTACAAGATGACTTTACCAAAATAAAGAATACCAGTAGAGAGGATGAAGAAAAAATATTGAGAATGCTTTCTTCTTTGGATAGACGAATGAAATCGGTTCTTGATGAAAAAAGGGAGACAATTGAAGAGTATGAAGAATTAACTAAAAGATGGTTAATCTATTGGGATGAACTTCATCCATCTTCCAAACAATTTCTACCCCTGGCCGAGTATTTATACGATGAACTTTCTAGCTTACAAGATGCTGATTTCTCACCTTTTATCCTGCAATATTGTAGAACTTTAGAAAATGAAATTCTTTTCAAGCTCTTTCACCATTACCATAATGAAGGCCTTTTAAACCAGAACACAAAAGAATTAACGGCTTATGATATTAAAAATGGGACTAAGGCAATGAAGTTTGCTCAGCATGTCCGGAGAGATAATTGTAAATATCCATTAGGTGATATGCATTGGATTTTAAACCTTCTTAAGCCCACTGGAAGTACTTATGAAAACAGTCCCCTACTCCAGCATTTTATGGCATTCCTGTCCAAGTATTTTGAAGAAGAACTTACCAGTCGAGAGTTTTTAGATCAGGTAAAAAGAATACAACAAGATTTTAGAAATAAGGCTGCACATGTTAGCACCTTAGATTTGAAATCTGCAGATGAATGTCGAGCTTTATTGAGAAAAAGCTTAAGTCGTTTTTTTGAATTAAGGAATTGAAAAAGAAAGGAAATATTATTTCAACTTTTAACCAGGAAATATGCCTATTCATAATAAAGCTACATTTAGTAAGAAGCCCAAAATTCTAAAAGGGAATGTTCAAATAATCGCTAGTGCAGGTTCAGGTAAAACAGAATTTGTTTCTGAAAGGATTGCTACACAAATAGCGCATGGTATAGCTAAGTCTTCTGAGATTGCTGCGCTAACTTTTAATGATGCCGCTGCAGAAGAATTAAAATTTAGGGTAAGGGATAAAATAAAATTCCTTCTTGGAAAGCAGCCGGATATAGGTGAGATTTACATTGGGACCATTCATGCCTTTGCCTTTATGATTCTCCAGGAGTTTGTACCTCAGTATAGAGCTTATGACATGTTAGACGAAAATAGTCGGAAAGCTTTTGCAGTTTCTTTGCAGTGGGAAGATGGCATTAATCTTTCTGCTCTCTACAATGGATTAAAACGAAGAGGATATAAATACATTCCCTATTTCGCAAAAAATAACCCAGGATATTGGAAAAACTGGACGCTGGAAACTTTTCTTAATGATGTAGATTTCTTTAGAGAGGAGAGTTTGACGGAAAACGAGATTGATAGTGGGACATTTAAGGTTGCGATCGAGAAATATAAGGAGAAGCTTGATGAGCGAAGATTTTTAGACTTTTCAGGCATTCTTCGATTAGCTGTGGATAGCCTTAAAACTGATCCATATGCTTTAAAGGAAATCAGGAGTCGCTATAAGTTTTTTACAATTGATGAATATCAAGATATAAATCCTATTCAGGAGGAATTAATTAGTCTTGTTTCTGGTAGACGGAATGTTTGTGTAGTAGGGGACGATGACCAATCCATTTACCAATGGAGAGGTGCAGATGTCGAGAATATTTTGACGTTTGATAAAAGATATAAGGGAATCACAAAACATTTTCTTCAAATAAATAGACGTTCCCATGACTCAATAGTGAAATGTGCAGCAGAATTTATTTCTCAAAACAGTAATAGATTTAAAAAAGCTATTCAAACTAATGATGCAAAGAGCCAGGAAGGAGATCTGTATAAGATTTGTTTTGAGAAGCAGGAGGAGGAAATTGATTGGATTGTAAATAAAATTCAAAATCTTCACGGAAAAGAATATCTGGATAAAGGACATCCTCGGAAACTTATGTATTCTGATATGGTTCTGTTATTCAGAAGACGTAGTGATGCCCACTCCTATAAAAATGCTTTAGAAGAAGTCGGAATAAATGTGGTTTATTCCGGTATGGGTGGTTTATTAGAGACAGAGGAAGTTTCTCTTCTATTACAGCTATTCCAGTACATAGGTGAAACAATAAAAGAAGGAGAGTCTAATCACAGTTTACTCGACATTTATGAAAGGGTTGGTAATTTATTCGATATTCATTATGATGATTTCAAGGCCTTGGTGGAAGCGAATGTTGGCTGGGTAGAAAATCAAAAAAGACTTAATTTCCAAGGTTTGTATTATAGATTGCTCGCTGGTTTGGGACTGGCAGATATAAGTTTCCATCGAGAAAATGCGGATGATATGCTACTGTACAATCTGGGGAAACTTAGTATGGTAATTTCTGACTTCGAAGGTTCCAGAACCTATTTGAGTAAGAATGACATCAATCGTTTTATCGACTACGTACGAACCTATGTTTCCAATGCCTATGATGAGGGTTCAACCAACGCTCAGGAGGGATTAATTGATGCTGTAAAAATTATGACCTTGCATGGTACGAAAGGATTGGGGTTCCCGGTAGTTTTCATGCCTCACTTAAAGGAAACCCGAAGTCATTCTAAAGACAGAATTACTTTTCTTGACAAAGAGGTCATTGATTTTTCTCGATATGGTGGAAGTATAGAAGACGAAAGAAGGTTGTACTACGTAGCAATAACTCGAGCTAAAAAATATTTGTTCCTAACTACTTGTAATTTAAAATTGAATGGTAAAAGGAAGACAGGTTTACATCAATTTTGGTCCGAAATAAATGATGCTTATTTTCTAACTACTCCCATGGAGGACCCAACTCCTCGAGCTGCTTCTGATGTGGAGAGATTTGACAGTGACTTACGTTTTCCTACGAATTATAGTGAACTCTCGTACTACCTATCCTGTAGTTATGATTATAGGATGCGCTTTATCTACGGGTTTAATCCTGAGTTGGTCCAAGCCCTGGGGTATGGAAAGCAGGTCCATAATCTAATAAACCTTTTACACAAGGAGTACGAAAGAACCCAGACCATTCCTGACCAGAAACTTCTGACGAAAATTGTAGATGAGCATTTTTATATGCGTTATGCTGCGACAAAGCAGGAGCAGAGATTAAAAAATTCATGCTTAAAAAGTCTACAAAACTATATTGCACTTTGGAGACAGGATTTCTCTTTAGCTGTAAAGACGGAACAAAATTTCGAAATGGACTTTGAAAACAAGGCTCTTATTAATGGGTCTATAGATATGCTTAGTAGATCACCTGCGAAAGAAAATACCCTAGAAATAATTGATTTTAAAACAGGCAAGGTTCAGAGCCAATTTGAAGAAAAATATGCTCATCAAGTTGTTTTATACACCATAGCAGCAACAGAAACTTTAAAAAAGCAGATTGATAAAGCCCATTTGCACTATCTCGATGCTAAAAAAGCTGAGCGGATAGAAATTGATATTACACCGGAAAAAATTAAAGAAACAAAGCAAAAACTTCATATGGCCATAGATGGTATAACCTCCAATAAATTTCCAAGAAAACCGATGAAAAATAACTGTTCAAATTGTGACTGGAGTTCAATTTGTCCTCAATCCATATAACATGAATTTCGATAAAATATATAATAAAAGAAAAAGATTACACGATGCATTATTAGAAAATGAATCAGGTCTTCTTGAACTCGTTCAGGATCTATATTCAGATATTACTCACTTTATTTATGAAATTCTGCAAAATGCAGAGGATGCCAAAGCTACTACCATTTTATTTGAATTATCTAAAGAGGGACTGCTAATAAAGCATAACGGAGTTCCATTTAGTATTGGGGACATTGAAGGAATAACCAATGTTGCAGGAAAGAACAATGACAAAAGAAGCGATCAGGAGAAAATAGGGAAATTTGGTATAGGTTTTAAATCGGTTTACGCAATAACAGACATTCCAAAGATCCAATCTGGCAAATATGCATTTGAAATTGAAAATTATCTTCTTCCTGTAAACTTTTCAGAAAATAATGATTTTGATCAAACCGTAATACTTCTTCCATTTAGTTCATCTAAGGACATCCAAAGAACATTTCGTCTTATTACTGAAAAATTTCAAAGTTTTGAACCTTACAATCTTTTGTTTCTAACTCACCTTCATTCAATTACCTTTAGGTGGGATGATAATGAACGGATATTTAGGAAGCAAGAACAAAAGTTTGAAAACAGCACAATTGCTTTCGATACTTCGGTAAAAGTAGGAAAAGAAAGGTTTAGATATTTGCTTTTTAAAAAGAGTGTAAAAAATGAAAGATTTTCTCATTTAAAGAATAAGCCAAAAATAACCATTGCCTTTAAACGAACTACAAAAAATGAAGAGGAGGTTTTTGAAAATGCAGAGACAGGAAACATTTTCGCCTTTTTTGAAACCGGCCATGAAACTTTTTTAAATTTTATTGTTCAAGCTCCTTTTTCAACAACTCCTGCACGAGACAATATTGATTTTAAACTAGAAGTAAATCAGGATTTACTGGATGAATTGGGTGACCTTATGGTAGATATTATGGAATATCACAGGGACAAAAAATTAATAACTGTGAATTTCTTAAATCAGTTGCCTATAGATCTTGATGTAAACGAAAATAAGGTGGTTTATCATAAGTTCTTTGAAACTGTGAGAAATGAGTTTCGTTCTGATAAGAAGTATCTCCCAACTATGTTTAGTAATCAATACCAAGCCGCTAAGGATCTTGCAATTGTTCGTGGTAGAGAGTTAACTTCTATCATATCCAGTATAGGTGATTTAGAAATGCTTTTTGGAGTAAGGTATTGGATGGATACGAAAATAACTGTCGATAGAACACCTGATCTGCGAGAATATTTAATGATGGAGCTGGAAATCGAAGAATATACACCCGAAGATTTTGCCAGGAATATTACTGAAGAATTTCTATTAACCAAAAAGGATAATTGGATAAGGAGGTTCTATGAATTTTTGAATGGAAAACAGGAATCACTTTGGCGAAGTGGTGGAAGAGAAAAAGGGGTGCTAAGAACTAAACCGATTATAAGACTTGATAATAATGAGCAGACATATCCTTTTGGTGAAGATGGAGAGCCGAGAGTATTTCTTCCAATAAAAAGCGGAAAAGTGAATTATGACACGGTGAAGCCATCAATTATTAATAGCAAAGGCTCCTTGGAATTTATTAAAAATAAATTAGGCATTCATGAACCAGATATATTTGATCAGGTAAAACAATTAATAATTCCATTATACAAGAAGAAAAAGAAACCTTCAAAAGTTGAACATGCTAGACATGTAAGGCTTGTACTTCAAGTATATGATAACCTGCCAGAAAATCGAAAAGAAGAATTAACAAGTCTATTTGAAGATACAGAGGTAGACTTTTTTAGAGCAATCTCATCTCTCACAGATAAAGAAACCTATGAAAATTACCAGGAAGTATACATGCCAGTCCAAGACTTAAAGCAGTATTTTTCTTTTTCACCCGAAACAAAATATGTCAAACAGACTTTTTACCAGAAAATTGGTCCTGATATGGGGTGCGAATTTTTAAGAAAATGTGGCATTAAAGATTACCCTTGGAAAATTCATAATGAGGATCCGGATTTAGATGATAAGAAATTACTTCAATTAAGGGAAAATGGTGGAGAAAAGAAAATTACTTATCAAATAGGACTTTCTGATTATCAGCTTGAAGGGATACCGGAATTTTTGGATCAGCAAGTTATTTTAAAACAAAATTCTCTTCTGCTTTGGAAAATTATTTTGACAACTATCAAGAAGACTGATTTTGATCAGGACTTATTCCGGGGAAGTTACCAATGGTTTTATCGTTACAAATACCAAACGCATTTTATTAGTTCATTTTTAAGCTTAATTGAGAAGAAAAATTGGTTATACACTAATTTAGACTCTTCAAAACCACAGAAACCTGGCAATATTAAGCTTTCAGAATTATCCCCAGAATATGATAAGACCAGTGAAGAAGCTCAGTTTTTACTGAAGTATCTACGATTTAAGACTGAAGTTGAACAGCAATTAATCGATCAATTAACTCCAGAAAAAAGAGAGGCTTATGCTCAATTCCTAGCTGCAGTGAAGCTGTGTGAAGAAAAAGGAATAGACTTAATGACTGCTTTAAATGAACTAGCTTCACAGGCAAAAAAGGAAGAAGAGGAGGAGGAGTTAAACAATGCTCCTGAATTAAATGAAGTAGACTTAGAAGAGGAGGATTTCCAAGGGTTTGATGATTCTAAGGTGGAAGTTGATGAAAGAAATAGTGAGAATTCCGGTGAAACAGGAAACCAAGCCTCCCATAAGGTGAAAAATCATAGTTCTTCTGGAATGACTCAGGATATGAAGAACAAAATTGGTGACCGGGGAGAAAAGATTGTTTTCAAATTCCTCAAAAAGGAATGGAGAAAAAAAGCAGAATTAGTTGACGAGTCAGAAAGTGAAATGCAGTTTAAAGACGGTGAAGGACATCTTTATAATATTTCACTTCTTAACGAAGAAGGCAAAACAGGTATTGGATGTGATATTTTAATAAAGAATGAGGAAACTATCCTTGAATACATAGAAGTGAAAAGTTCAAAGCTGTCTGATAAAGAACTTTTTCCAGTTAACGGATATCAATGGGCTTTAGCGCAAAAGACCTATAAAAGAGGTGAGGGGAATAAATATTACTTTTATGTGGTAAAAGACGTACTGAGCCATAATCCTCGAGTTACTCAAATTAAAAATCCCATTAAAAAATGGAAAGAAGGGCTTTTAAGGGCTCATCCCGTTAATCTTGAGCTTTAAACCTTGGTAGATTACTTTGACTATCTAACATGGCTAAATTCGTCGAGATCTATTAAACTTATAATTTCTGCCTTCCTCGAATTGCTTAAAGGTGTAAAAATCTTATTGGCAGGTAATGGTTAGGAATGTCTTTTTCTTCAATGAATATCGTTCAAATAAAAGCCGTAATCATATGGAATAAGGTCTTTTCCATTTTTAAAATTAATTTCCCATGCCTTTTCCTTATGACTAAAATTCACTATTTCCTTTCGTGACTTACCTTTAAAAAAACTAACAACTGTTTCCATTGATTGTAATTCAATTGGGGAAAAAAGGTCTGCATTAAATTCTCTGCCTGGGGTAGGTCGGAACTCTTTTCCTACAAATCCTCTCCCATATTCGACGTGTACGATTTGAATTAAATTATTCTCACTTATATGTTCAAAAATACTGTCATACTTCACTGGAACTGGACCATAATCAATAGCCCTATATCTGCTACCACTTATAGAATAGGCTGTTTGTTTAAAATTCAAAAAATCTGAGTAAAATAACAATTTGTTTAAAACAGTGGTTCCAGGTTGTAACATTTTTGCGAAATAGAACACCATTTCGGATAGCTTTTCTAACCTAGGAATTTTATAACCTGTAAAAATATCTGGATTCCTTTCTCCTAATAAATAGTTCTTTAATTGGAATTTAAACCGGTTTTGTTCATCCTCCCGGACGAGCTTATCAACTTTTTTTAGCAAATCCTGAAGCTGTGAAGTATTGAAGATATCTGTTGATTCTTCAATTAACTTCCGAAACTGCTTTGGGTCTTGTGCTAACATAATCAATTTCCCATTTGAAATACTGGGGATTTCTCCTTTCTCATATTGATTATAAGAATTTACGCCAAATCCTAATACCTTTGACATCTTTACTCCAGACAGCCCATATTTAATCCTTATTTCCTGAATTTCTTCCGGAAAGGGTACATTGTATTTTTCTCGATACTGATTGTAAACTTGATTAATATTTAATGTGTCTAAATCGGTATCTGTAAAAAATTCATTTGATTCTTCACAGTAATAACTCAGATGGGCATATTTAAATCTTTCTTTCCTGAATAACAGATGTTTTTCCTCAACTATCAGTTTCATTTCCTTACCTGTGATTGGACTTTTCATAATCAACTATTTTAAAGGGTATTTTAATGGGAATTCAGCAATATGAAATGAAATACAAATACTTTTTAAGCCTTCTGAATTTAGAGTTATCTTAATATAAATTTCCTTTTGCCTTACGGTTTTTCCGAAGACCCACATATCTTTTGTACCATATTGAGTATTGGGAATGGGGCCTTCACAATAATCATCAATTTTTAAATCTTGTAGAACAGATTCTCTATAAAGGGGGGTAATTTCAAGGTCTGCAAGTGTTTGAGTGTTTTTATCCCTACCTACAAAAAAGATTCCCCATATTTTAAGCTTTTGGTGGAAATCATTCAAAAACAACTTTACTTCATCCTTTTGGGTCATTACTTAGTTTTGACACTGCAAAAATAACATTACAAATCTAATTTAAACTATAAAGTGGTAAAAATTTTAATATTAACTAATATTTACCATTTTAAAGTGATAAAATCCCGTCTCAAATGAGACGGGATTTCTCATCAACTCAAAAACCAACGGTATTGAGAATCACCATTGATTGCTTTAGAGATGCCTTGTGCAAATGCATAGGCATTTTCTCCCCTGTCAAGGAAAGTGTCAATGTAGCTGCTCTTATTAGCTGCTGTGAGGAGATTATAAGCATTCCACAAGCTTATATTACCAGAAGCATCTTTACAAAAGCTTTTATCCTGATAATAATCCTTTGCAACTGTCGTAAAATGATTGTCATTTAATAACAACTCAGGTAGTTGAGACTTCTCCGCTTTAGGCAGGAAATTATAGAGTTTGACCTTTCCCAAAAGTTGTGCGAATTGCTTTTCATTTAAACTCTCATTGACAAGATTTTCCATTCCCTTTAGGTGTTCCTCAATGCTATAAGTCTGAATGGATTCAAGCATAATCTTTTTCAACTCCTGGTGGGATGAGGCTCTTGCATCTCCCTTAAATCCGTCAGTGGAAATGCACATATTACAGCAAACCATATTCTGAAAACCAATGAAAAATTTAAAGCTCTCCATTTTCTTTTTGCTGAAAAGGTTTTCCTTATTATAAGCTCTTACACCTCCTATGGAAAGAGACAATTCATTTCCGTTGATATTCCTGCTTATCCCTGGTAACCTCACCAGAAATGCCATTCTCTCATAGTAAACGGTTTTCTGATGGTTCAGTAGTTCCTTTACCGGTATATGAATAGCATCTGGAGTTCTACCTTTTATTTGGTGACTCACTCTCACTTCAGGTTCCTCAATAACTTCATTTTTAAATATTGATGCAACACACTCCATTGCTACATCTATAAATTCCTGATGAGCTATGGTTTGTTCATTGTCTTTTGCGAATACCGGAATTATACAATCTTCCTTTAAATGAGAAAGGCTAACATTTGTTGTGTTAGCCTCTATAAAGGGTGTATTGTTTTCCTTTCTCTCCCTGGTACCGGGGAAAGGGAGGGAATTAGCTAATGTTATTTTTTCACTCAGTTGAGGTTTGTTATTAATTACTTGCAGTTCCATTTTTACTATGATTTTGAAGGTTGATCAAATTTCTATTTTTAATAAGATCTTGCTGCTGAACAAAATCCGGGTTTAAATCCTCTGCAAAGTCTGAAAACTTCGCATATAGCTCATTTAATTGTCTATTGGTATGGCAGTTCTTCACCTGCTCTTTCATCTGGTCTAAGCTTACTCCGGAATTACACCAATCATAGAGCTGTTTTCCTACTCCTGTTGTTATTTTAAATTCAGGTTTATCCATAAATAATCCTGTCCTATCCTTACTGGACTTAGCAAAGTGCTTGATGTCGAGATCCAGTATTAAAGTAAATTCATATTCTACTCCATCGCGCTGAACAGCTTTCAAACCAACCTTTTCAGGAACATACTTACCATCCTTTTGATTCAGCACATAGTCCTGTTTGGTTCTCATAGTTGCAATGATATGGACGTTACTACTTATGATCTTATCCATAAAAGCTCGCTGACGGGGAGTTATTTTATTCCAATTGGTAAATGAATTCCCGGAAAGAGATCCGTGATAATCTAACAGAAACTCCCAGGCGTGGGTGATAGAATCAATTATTATTACCTCCATACCTTCCCTTTCGCAAAGTTCAATAGCCTGAATGTAAGTTTCAGGACTAAAGTTATCCAAGGCCACTACATTGTAATTACCAAGATCTGCGTAAAGATCACTACTCCCCTTCTCACTGTCAATGACTGCTACCTTTTCAAATTTTCCGTTTAAAAGACCCTTCGCGATAAGCAGCGAACTATAAGTCTTCCCACTTCCGGCTGGTCCTTGGAGCGCCATTTTAATTCTGGCCTGTCTCCTACTTGATTTTCTTAATTTCATAATTATAAAGTTTTAAGTTAATATTGAATACACATACATTTGAAAATGAAAAGAGGCGATAATAACATTATTCGCCTCTTTTGAAAAAAATCTGATTTATCAATCCTCGATTCTATTTGGGAGGCAAACCCTTATTTGCCTCTATTAGATCTCCGATCATCATTGTCCCTGCATAATTCACTATTCTATCACCTAAAAAATGATCCCTCCTTTCAATAAAGCCTGATATGAAAGATAAATAGGAAGGTTCAAGATTAGTGTCGACGATTCCATGTTTAATTAAGGTTTTAAAGAAAAGAATTTTCCTTTTCTCGGTGGTAAATCCTAATTTAACAGCAACCTCTTCAAGGGTATAAATTGCACCGTACTTAAATCCCCGGATATTTTTGTGCCTTTTCGCTTCATTAAAATAAGTGATCATAAGTCTAAAAGTTTTTTATTTTCATTATCAATTATTTTATTATCAAACTTCTTTAAATAAGCACCTGTAATTTGCACATTTGAATGTCCGAGGGACTCTGAAATTACCTCAACAGAGACACCTTTATACATCATAATTGTTGCATAGGAATGTCGAGCAACATAAGAAGTTATACTATTCTCAATTCCAACTAACGTAGCTATTTCCTTTAATTTGTTATTATACCAGCTCAGTACCTTATGCCTCCTATTTGCGATTTGGCGAGCATTCATCCCTTCCCGAAGAAGAATTGGAAAAACATATGGGGAGGTGATTCTTTGTTCCTCAAAGCAATTCAAAATCTTTTCTACAGGTGGTAATATCTCAATCACAAATAGCTTCTGAGTTTTTTGTCTTGAATATGTGATCTTATTATTTCTAATATCACTCCATCTTAAAAAAGCCATATCTGCAAAGTTCATCCCCCGGCAGTAAAAAGAAAACATAAAGAAATGATGCGCATTTATTAGATGAGGTTGATCTGACAGGTCTGCATTTTCAAGAGTTTTCATTTCGGAAATGGAAAGTGCTATTTTGTGTTCCCTTTTCTTCAATTTGGAAACCAAATATTTTTTAAAGGGATAGTAATTTTGCCCCACAACATCTTTGCGTATGGCTTGATTGAAAACCGCTCTGAGGTGCCGCATTTTAAATGCTATCCCACCTTCCTGATTCCCTCTATTCCTCATGAATAATTCAAACATCTCTAAAAATGACACATTTATATCTTTGAAGTTTAAAGGCCCTGGGTGGAACTTTTTTAATGCTGCTCGCGTATCTTCATAAGCTTTTGCAGTACCCATTTTTTCCGATTCTTGTAGCATATCCACCTTTTGCCTAAAAAAATTCCATACGTCTACATTGGTATTATTTTTATTAATAAAGGCATTGGCGATATCATCAACCGTAAAATCCCTACCCCTTTCCAGAAGCTGATCTATAATTTTTTCGGCATATAATCTTTGGTTCGTAATAAAGATGTTTCTCTTCCTATAATTTGGATGGTTCTTTAAAAACCGTTCATCATCGAATTCATCTTTCTCAACTCTAAGTCCCAAGTGTATTAATTTTGATTTTCTATCCTTGGTTACACGAAGCATTACTGGATATTTCCCATCCTTTAGTTTTTTCTTCCTGGTTACAATTTTTACTGAAAACATAATTTGATTTTTTGCATAGGAGTTCCTGTAATAGGTTTCCTATCATTAATATTTATTTAAAATTTGCTGATTTTGCGGAAACTGCAGGTATTGCAGAATTTGTATTTATCCGATCATTCGTTTATACTTTCCATGGGAAAGCTTTTTCAGAATATTACTAAAACGCCACTTCTTGAGCTTCTCATCAACTGATCTTTCAGACATTTCATGGGATTTTCCAAGATCAATAGCTTCCTTCCTTGTAAAAGTTTCTTTCAGATTAAAAAGAAACTGATCATCATTTTCAGAAAGAAAACCTAAATTAATATCTTGAGTAACTGCTTCGGCATGGTAAAGAAGCTGCTTGACCAAAGTAAGTGCGATTTCAAAATCGGTCTCTGAGCAAATTATTACTTCCAATTTCTTTAGCTCTTTTCCATACCTTAATGCAGAGAAAATCATGCCCAGCCTGAAGAAAATTAAACCATGTCTTTTTACCGTTGATGAGAAAGCTTCGGGATATTCCTTTAATACTATTGAATGTATATTCTCCATTTCCCCATTAAATCTCTCCTCCTGCTCCCTGGTAAATTGAAATTCTATCATATTCGTTTTTAATCCTAAAGCTCCATAGATCTCATAAATCTGATTACCCAAAGCCTGAAATACATCCTTTATATTTTTACTTTCCTTCAAAAATGGACTTTTCCAACCCGCTGACTCTTTGAAATAGTAAAACATCATCCTACTAAACAAGCCGTTCTCTTGAGTTTTAACCAACGGTTGAAGCTGGTTTGGCGTACCAGAAAGAACAAGGGATAATTGGGGCTCCGGTATATCCAAATGCAGCCTATCAATCTTACGACTAATCGAAATTCTTTCATGATGGAAAGCTTTTCTTAATACATCTGAAAAGTTCCCCCAATCCTGATTTAACATAAGGGATAGAGTATCTGCTTCAGATTCAATTATCACCCCACCAAAATGTGCGTGTTTAATAGTTGGATACATTTCTGCCGCGCTTATGTTTCCAGGAATTATCTTCATTTCTAAGGGTGGACAATCATCATTTTTATTCTTTTTACTTTTCTTAGCATCCTCACAATCTTGTAAATCATTAAGGCTCGCATTGAATACTTGCTCATGTATTGGTTGTAATACTTCTAAAGCAAAAGTCATGACTCCCTTACCTGAGGCCGGAGGTGCAATGACCATTACATAAAGGTTAGGGTAAACTGTTTTCCCATCATAAATACCATGTAATTTGGGAAAACAACTACTTAAAGCCCCAAGAAGAGATAGTAAAACCATATCTCTCTCTCTACCTATAAACCTGTCTGTAACATTCTTAATGGCAATTGGAAGTTTCTCATATACCTCCTCATTTATCATAGGATTCTTCATAATTGATTGATGTTACCAGATTCAAACTTATTTCGCTGTAAAAACAGATCTAAATCTTCTTTACGGAAGTAGATAAGTTTATTATTGGGTTTAAAGTGTGTAATTCTTCCCTGAGAAGTGCACTTATAAAGGTAGGAAGCTGATACATCAAGATAGATGGTAGCTTCATTAAAACTCAACATTCCCTTCGTGGTTATGTTCTGCCTAAGAAGGATTTCTTTAATCTCTTCTAATAATTTATTTACTTTCATTTTCATTTAATTAATGGCGCTTTGCTGCAGCCTTCCTATAGGTAAGCACCAGGTTTATGAAAGCAAAGATTAGAATAGGTAAAGAAGTAAGGTGGAAATTTCGAACACAAAAAAAACTTCGATTTTTTTCCAGTTAAATTTTAATAATTTGGGTAGGCGGAGTTAGATTTTTTTGATGAGGTGAGAAATATTCCTGAATGGAATGGATCGTAAATTATACTTCACGTCCTGCTCAAAATCAATTTCAATAGATTCATCCTTTATCTTGATTGGGATTTGGCATAGGTGTAAAATTAATCCTATGAATTTGCAAAGCTCGTTGTGACCTTTAATGGAACTATCTCGCAGTAAATTATAAAGGAATGTCGCAACATTTTTCTTAAGTGTCTGGGAAGCTTGCTGGTAGAGAAAAGAGTTGGATCCCTCAAGCAACTGTAGTTTTTTTTCTTCAAAATTGTCCCTTTTCAATTCCAGACCATCACAGATAGCAGACAAGATCGTATCAACAACGAAGAAGTTATCTATGTTTACAGAACCTCCAGGCATCCATTTGAGCTGACCCGAGATCTCTTCTTCCTTAATAATGTTTAATTTAAGTGATCCAATCCAAAGTTTATTTTCTTCAAAAACATACTTCTCCAGGACCTCAAGTAGTTTCACTAAGTCCAATCGTTCATCTTGAAAATCTTTAAAGAGTACATTATCAAAATCAACCTCCATATATGTAATATACTGCTGTTGTACCGCAGACACAAAAGTGGCAAACTCTCCCAAAAATGCACTTAAATTATAATTGACCAGTAATTTTATTAAGAACTGGTGAGTTTCTGCAGGAATACGAATTTTATTAAAAGTTGTTGGAAAATCTCTTATAGAATCAAATAATGAATTTTTTAGAAGTTTGTATGGCTCAGTTGAGATTTCTAATATTTCACTGCTTGGAGTGGTGAAAGAATTATCTTGAAAAATTCTATAGGTATAAACGGTATTAGCCATATGTAAATGTAGAAAAGGAAAGGAATAGAACCTAAAAGAAAAAAGAAGTTGTTGGTCCTATGTTAGTCCCGAGAAATAAAAAAAGCCTCTCACATCGTGAAAGGCTTGATTTTACTCGTGGTCCCACCTGGACTCGAACCAGGGACCACCTGATTATGAGTCAGGTGCTCTAACCAGCTGAGCTATAGGACCGGCTCAATAGGTGTAATGAGGGCGCAAATTTATGTAATTGCCTCCTACTCCACAAGCATTTTTAT
>JAGXIK010000177.1 GCA_024635715.1 Gillisia sp. | reverse complement strand
GGCAATGCGCCAGGTCTTTGAATTATTTACCAAAGAAGAGCTATCTCTGGAAGAAATTGCTCAAATAAGAAATAGTAGCTTAAAAGAGGTCAAACAACTTTTAAAAGATGCTAAAAAAGCCTTACAAGTGAGTTTGTTCAATAGATATGCTGTAGCATAAGGATCTCTCAATATAAATAGGTTCAACTAGCAAATCATTTAAGAGCTCTAGTTCTTTCAGCCATAAGAATGCTGTAAAAAGTTAAGTAAGCAATCCAAAAGTCTGCTTCGCAATTTCCAATTCTTCATTGGTTGGAACGACTAGTATTTTTACCTCAGAAGTACTTGAATTAATTTCTCGTAACTCTTGAGATCTCTCTTCATTTTTGGTTTCATCTAAATCAATTCCGAAGAAATTCATATCTCTACAAACAAGCTTCCTTATCATGCTCGAATTCTCCCCAATTCCTGCGGTAAAAATAATGGCATCTACTCCGTTCATTACCGCGACATATGTACCAATAAATTTTTTAATTCGGTACGCATTCATCTCCAAGGCTAATTTGCATTCCAAATTTCCCTTTGCAGCTTCCTTTTCTATATCTCTCAAGTCATTGGAACCGGTAAGACCTTGCATACCACTTTCTTTTGTAAGAAGATTATTTACTTCCTCTAAACTATACCCCAAACTATCAATTAAATAGAATATAACTGAATGATCTATATCACCACTTCGTGAGCCCATAATGAGTCCGTTAGTGGGAGCAAAACCCATACTGTGGTCTACACTTTTTCCATTTACAATTGCTGTCATACTACAACCATTCCCCAAATGAATGCTTATAATTTTAGACTTTTCTAGTTGCAGATATTCAATGGCCTTTTCTGAAACATATTTATGACTTGTTCCATGAAAACCATAGACCTGAATATTTTGTTCTTCATATAGATCATTAGGAATTGCATACTTCCTGGCCTTTTCTGGAATTGTTTGATGAAAAGCTGTATCAAAAACAGCAATTTGTTTTGCAAAAGGAAAATATTCTTCGGCTACAAAGATTCCTTCAAGATTGCTAGGATTATGCAAAGGTGCCAAAACAGCATATTCTTGAATCTGTTGTTTTACCTCGGGAGTAACTAAGGCAGTATCAGAAAATGAGTTTCCACCATGTACCACCCGATGTCCAACCGCCTCGATTTCTTTGATGTTTCCAATAACCCCATTTTTAGAATCAAGTAGTAAATCGATAATCTTGTTGAGTCCTTGTTTATGGGTACTTATGTTATCTGTTTGTTGAAGCTGAACAGTATTTGTTTTATAGTTTAGAATGGCATCTTTTTCACCTATTCGTTCTACCAAACCACTGCACATCAATGCTTCTGAAGGCATTTGTATTAACTGAAATTTTATAGAGGAACTTCCAGAGTTAATTACCAATATATTCATGCTTCTTTTTTATTTTGAACATCTTGTGCCTGTATTGCCGTAACGATAACGGTATTAAAAATATCGTCTACTGTACAACCTCGGCTTAGATCGTTAACTGGTTTGTTTAAACCTTGAATGATGGGTCCAATGGCCAAAGCTTTGGTTTCACGCTGTACCGCTTTGTAAGTATTATTTCCAGTGTTAAGGTCTGGGAATATGAAGACATTCGCTTGTCCCGCAACTTCAGAATTTGGAAGCTTTAATTTACCTACCTTAATATCTACAGCTGCATCATATTGAATAGGACCTTCCACTTTGAGATCTGGTCTTTTATTTTTTACAATTTCTGTTGCTTTCCTAACCCTTTGCACATCTTCGCCCACTCCCGAAGAGCCAGAAGAATAAGATAGCATTGCAATTTTAGGATCTATTCCAAATGCTAAACTTGTAGCCGCAGAGGAAATAGCAATTTCAGCTAATTGCTCTGAGGTAGGATTAGGATTGATAGCACAATCACCATATACAGAAACGCGATCTTCCAAAAGCATAAAAAATACGGAAGAAACAATAGAAGCTTCGGGTTTTGTTTTTATAAATTGAAGAGCCGGAAGTATAGTATGTTGTGTCGTATGAACTGCTCCAGACACCATCCCATCTGCATCGCCCTTATAAACCATCATGGTACCAAAATAAGAAACATCTTCCATGAGATCTTTAGCCATGGATATATTTACATTTTTATGTTTTCTAAGTTCAAAGAGGGTATTTGCGTACTCCTCAAAATGTTCAGATTCAATAGGATCTATAATATTGATGCTGTTTAAATCTAGAGCAATTTCTAGCATCGCAATTTTTTCTTCTATCTGTTTTTTATCTCCTAACAAAGTTATTTTTACTGCATCCAGATCAATTAACTGTTTTGCAGCTCTTAAAATCCGCTCGTCCATTCCTTCAGGTAAAACGATATGCTTTTTAATTGATTTTGCCTGATTTAACAAGTTGTACCTAAACATTCTAGGTGTAATTCCATTCGTTTTGAATGTAATAAGTCGTTCTATCAAGGCATCTACATCCACGTACTTATCAAAGTCTTGGATGGAAGAAGTTATCTTTTGTGTATTCTCCGCATAGATCTGTGATTTTATGTTCCCAATACTATTGGTAACCGAATAGGTTCCTCCTGTCACTGAAATAATAGGAACTATCTCTGATAATCCTTCAATAAGTTTAATAATTGAATCTTCTGGGATCAATCCGCCTGTTAGTAAAATTCCAGATATAGATGGATAGTTATCTGAAATATGAGCTTGTAGAGCTCCCAGAATAATATCTGCTCTATCACCAGGTGTGATCACTAATCCGTTTTCTTTTAAATGTTTAAGATAGTTAGGTAACTGCATAGCTCCCACACTAAAACTACCAGCCTGATTATTTATATAGGGTTCTCCAAAAAGAATTTTCCCGTCCAAAACATCTATAATTTCTTTGATAGAGGGAAATCCTAGAACAGAATTAAGCGGAATGGCATTTACAATAACATCTAGAGGCAGGTGTTCCTTCAATTCAGAAATTATTAAATTTTGATTTTCTTCTTCTACCTTATTAGCAATAACGCATAAGACTTCCACTCCTTTATCCTTAAAAGAATCAAAAGCCATTTGCAAGTTACCCACTAGTTCATCTAAGGTTTTACCAACACCACTGGCTAAAATAATAGCCGGAACATTTAGATTTTTAGCAATTAACACATTTATATCAAACTCTATTATAGAACCCTCGCCTACAAAACTAGTACCTTCTATCAAGACAAAATCAAAGCGCTCTTCAATGGCTTTATACTTTTCAATGATCTTTCTTATGATCTCTTCGTCTTTATTATCATTTTTCATTTTAATAACCTCACTTCGATTAAAAGCATAAGCATCATTAAAATTAATGTCCAAATTAAAATAGGTCGAGACTGTATTTATATGGTTATCGATCTCTCCTTTTTTAAAATCGTCTATTATCGGCCTAAAATAACCGACTTTTGCAGCCTTCCCTAATAGTGCTTGCATTAATCCTAAAGTGACAATAGACTTACCACTGTTTGGTTCTGTCGTGGTTATGTAGATGGCTTTGTTCGTTGGTTTACTGGTCATTAACTTAGAATCTATATATTAATGATATCCGTTGGAGTTTTTACTAAAATAGTAATATTGCCTCTTAAAGCAATAGGTTGATTCATAATTTCTGGATTGTGTTGGATCATTTTTATCCAATCGTCAGTAGAGAAATTATGATGTTCAAAATGTGATTTATAGGAAGGGTGTTCTTGATTAACAAGGTCAGCAACATTAATGTGTAACTTATCTGCAAGCTCTACAATTTGAGTTCCGGTAAGTTTCGTTTTTAAGATATCTATTTCCTGAATAGGTATTCCTTCAGCTTTCGCATAGGCTAAAGTTTGCTTTGCTCTTCCCGAATTAGAGTTGTAATACAAAGTAATCTGACTTTTTGAAGTGGCTATTTCACCCATAATCTATAATTTATTCTAATGTGGATCTACATCATGTTTAAGTAATTGTTTTAAACTTTCTAGATATTACTGCATACTATTTTTTTATGTAAAGATGTTTGCGAGCAATTAACGACATAGGAGTTTTGGCCAAGATACGATAGCTCTCAGGATTTGGTTTCAATATTAGCATTAAGTTGGGTTAATTTTGTTAATATTCACTCTACTATATTTTGATCAAAGATGGTTCTGGATGCAAATTCAAATATAAAAAAATGTGAAATTGATAAAAAATACTTATTGAGATTTCGTGTTAAACTTTAAAGCCTAGTTAATTTCAATCCCAAAATTTGCTAAAAAAAAAGAGGCTTGCATAGTTCTCTATATCTTGTTTTAAAATATTAGAAGTTATGACTAAGAAGACAATTTTAATTACAGGTGCGGGATCAGGATTAGGAAAAGGAACAGCCTTAGGTCTTGCTGCTAAAGGACATAAAATTATTGCTGGAGTTCATAAATGGGAACAGAAATCAAGATTAATCGAAGGCATAAAAAAAGCTGGCTTAGAAGATAACATCCAGATCATAAAATTAAATATACTAGATCCAATGGATTGTCAAAAAGCTTGGGAATATGATATAGACATCTTAGTAAATAACGCAGGGATTGGACATTCTGGACCAGTCTCTGAAATGCCTGTAGATTTAATTCGTGAAGTAATGGAAACCAATGTGTTTTCTAGTCTGGAATTCGCACAACCCTTCATTAAAAAAATGGTAAAAAAAGGAAGTGGAAAATTGGTTTTCGTTTCATCAGTAGCAGGATTAACTACTTCCCCATATTTAGGAGCTTATAATGCCTCTAAACATGCACTGGAAGCTATAGTTCAATCTTTAAGAGATGAATTAAATCCAATGGGGATTTCTGTTGCAACGATAAATCCTGGGCCATATGATACAGGTTTTAATGATAGAATGTACGATAACTATGCGCAATGGTTTGATGAAGGCTTCCATTTTACACCTAGAAAAAAGATTGAAGATGCTGCCAAAGAAATGGCCGAAAACCAGTTTGATCCTAAAGAGATGATAGATAAAATGGTGGAAGTGATCCCGCAAGATTCACACGATTTTAGAACCATCTTACCAACAGATTTTGCTGCTATGTGTAAAGAATACCAAAACAACCAATATAGTATCAAATCTGATACTGTTGATCCTTCCAAGAAATAGGTTTTTTATTGCACTTATAGATTCCGGGAAATAATTATTTTTCGGGATTTTGTTTTAGCTGTTTATTGACTTCATGATTCTCTACCGTATTATCATAATCATTTTTCTTAGTTTTTTTAAATTAAGATTTGGAAAAAAAGCTTTTAAACTAAAACCATTTAAAATACTTAATGTGTATTTCCCAGTCTTAAACGATAAATTAAATAATCACCCAGGGATTGATTAGATTTGTAAAACGTATTAGCCTCATAGCAGACTCACTTACTATATAGATACAATGACCTTATTAACTTTCTTGGTAATATTTTCAACTTTATCATTTCTATTTTTTGGAATTAGCTGTTTTTTCGCAGCAGAAATGCGAACTGAGTTTATCCGATATGGACTCAGCGATCATTTAAAACTTATTGGAGCCTTACAAATTATAGGAGCCATTGGGCTTGGACTTGGCTATTTATTTCTGCCCACTTTAAGTATTGTAGCTGCAGTAGGTTTATCCATACTAATGCTATTGGGGTTCGGAGTACGTTTGAGAATCAAAGACAGTTTTATTCAATCTGCACCTTCTATTATCTATTCTGTAATAAACGCCTATATTGCTATAGCATTATTATTGAGCTTATAAATAGGAAAAATTTTATGATATAAAAACCAGTATTAAGCTTAGCACTAAAAATAGAAATGCCGGGAAAGATTTTTTAATCGGGTCTTTAATCTTAACGTGCATCAAGATAGATCCTGCTAGAAGAAATGCTAGGCCTAATGCTGCTGGATTTATAAGTTCTGGGAACCATATACCGCAAATAAGCGCAATAGCCAGAGTTACTTTTAAAAAGCCTATTACATAAAGACTCCACTGAGGTAATCCGTAAACGGCAAATTCCTCCTTAATTGTTGTTGCATTACCTCCACGCCATTGTGTGTTTTTATTATACTGAATTAACCACACATTGAGGATACTAAGACCTACGATAAGTTGTAACGCTATAGAAACATATTCCATTTTTATGAATTTTATTTTACAGTAAATTAAAAAATATACTCTAATCTACTAAGATTATTTTAATTAGAAAGATTTGTTCTTATCTCAATTCTTTAATTTGGAATGATTTAGTAAAATGTATTATTAAATTTAGCTCTTAAATGGAATTTGATCGGAATGAATTTAGTTTATTATTGTACCATCTGCTCTAAATTCAATATCCATATTTTTGCCTTTCTGCTTAAATTCCACATCATAGAAGATCCCTTTTTTGGCACTATCTACCCGTTCCACTTCTGTGATCTTATGATCTTTATATTTTTCGGCAATTACCTTTTTAATTGCTTCTGGTAATTCATCATTTTTTATGCTATTTTCAGTCTCTACCCAAGAACCGTCTGCATTAAAATCTGCTCGGTATTTTTCTCCATCTATTTTAAAGTGAGATTCCCAATAACCATGTTCATCCTGTTTCCAGTCTGGATCATTCTCTCCCGGATATTTATTTTGGAAGGTCATTTTTACCGCTTCGGGCACAGTACTCTTATCTGCATTTTCCTTTTTGTTTTCTTGACAACTCACAATTCCTATGCTTAGAAAGCTAAGTATTACCAAATATCTTTTCATTTCTATTTCTTTAGATAGTAAAACTACCAAGACCAACTATAAATTCAGCTTAAGGAACTCATAAAATCTAGCAATATCTTATTTAGGATTCTAGTTACTTCTGGTGATATTACTAAAAAAAGTTCAGGCTAACTTACATATTATTGATATACAATTTTTATGAAGATATTGAGCTGTATAACCCAATTTGAGTAAGAAGACATTTAAATAAAATTTTCCAAACTTTGCTCCTTTGAACTATTTACAAAACGATATTAAAGGGCTTTTTTAAAACTGAACAAGCCACTTATTAAAGTGGCCTGTACAATGTTTTATTTATTTTTCAGAGCTTTTCCTAACGAGAACGAGGAAATAAAATATCTAATATATCTCTTTCAACAGATCCGGGACGGCGACGTTCTTCTTCTCTCCAATTATAATCGGCGTCATAAGCGCGGTCACCATGTAAAATAAATGCTCCCGGTTCCAATTTGGTTCTATATATTTTATTGCAATTTGTTGCAGGTGGTTGATGTCCGGGTGGACGATTTGGGTACCATATTTTGCAAGTTCCCGGTGGTGGATAATGGCCATTTGGAACGCCTTTTAGTTTACGAGGGGAATTAATTCCCGTACGCGGAGAAATCACACGACCTATAATTACCTCCTTACTTCCATAATCTTTTTGATCTGACTTATGGTAATCCCTAGTGTTGTGATTCTTTTTTTTATGAGCTTTATTTTTATACTCCTTCTTATTGTTATTATTCTTTTGGGCAAGAACATCTGAAGTATTCAGAAAAAGAAAGCTACTCATAGCTAACATGGTTAATATAGTTTTAGGTTTCATAGTTTAAAATTTTGAGTTAAACAATGTCTAAATTCAAAATCTGTACCAAACTTTTTACAACTATTTAATCAAAACCTATAATTTGTGTGCTTAAATCAAAAATAAATATAAAATATTAGGAATTATTCGCCGAAACAGCTTTTTTTTAAGTTTAATTATATAAGGATAGAAAAGCATAAATTATTTACTAGTAAACCTATCTACCAGCTAATAGGTCTGTAATCTTTCAGAAACTTTCCACACCAGTGCTTACCGGTGTTTATCCCATCGAATAATGGATCCATAACTCTTGCGGCACCATCTACAATATCCAAAGGTGGCTGAAAATCATCACGCTCCTGTTTCAACTTTGCCAAAGCTGCAGGATCTTCATCTGTAACCCAACCTGTATCTACCGCATTCATAAAGATACCGTCCTTTGCTAAAGTCCCTGCAGAAGTATGCGTAAGCATATTTAAAGCAGCTTTTGCCATATTGGTATGCGGATGCCGATCTTCTTTAAAACCAGGATAGAATTTCCCTTCCATTGCTGAAACATTGATAATGTGCTTTTTCCCTGTGTTGTCCTTTTTCATTATTTCTGAAAGTCTGTTGCACAATACAAACGGAGCAACTGAATTAACCAGTTGAACTTCCAACATTTCTGTAGTTTCAATTTCCCCTAGTTTCAAACGCCAAGAATTAGTTTTTCTGAGATCTACTTGTTGAAGGTCTGCATCCAATTCTCCCTCAGGAAATACTTCTTTAGCTACCAAAGTATTGTCAAAACTATAAGGGATCTGAGATAATTTTGCCGAAGCGCGCAATCCAATTCCAGGCTCAGGTCCGTGCCAGGTAACCGGCATATTGGTATTAGATGAAGTTCCTGTTGTGAGTACTTTTAGTTCTTCTAGACAATTACTATGATCTCCTAAAAGATCTCGGGCGAATTCTGGTAGGGAGGCAATTGAGCGTTCTTCATTTGGCATTAAATGCTGATAGAACCCTGCGGGTCTTCTTACGGTTTGCGCAGCATTGTTAATAAGGATATCCAAGCGCTCATATTTTTGCTCTATAAAATTGCAGAAGATCTCCACACTAGGAATATGCCTAAGATCGAGACCGTGGATCTTTAAACGGTGTCCCCATTCGGTAAAATCTTCTTCCTTAGAAAACCTCAAGGCAGAGTCTACAGGAAATCGAGTAGTTGCTATCACTGTTGCTCCGCCACGCAAAAGCATTAAACTTATATGATATCCTATTTTTAAACGGGAGCCTGTAATTACCGCTACTTGTCCTTTTACATCGGCATTCTGAAAACGCTTGGCGTAATTGAAATCACCACAACTGCTGCACATAGAGTCGTAAAAATGATGCATCTTGGTGAATTCTGTTTTGCAGACATAACATTTTCTAGGTGTCTCCAACTCTAGTCTCACTTTATTAGATAGGTGGGCCATAGGAAGCAACTTGGGAGCTACAAATACGGAGGCTTCACGAGCATTTCGGATTCCGGTTTCTTTACGTGCAGTTTTATCTTTGGCTTCTTGCTTGCGTTTTGAAGCCTTTTTCGCATCCTTTTTTCTTCTGGAAAATTCATCGCGATTGGGCCTAGAAAACATTCCGGCAACTTTTAAAAGTTCGGTTCTTTGTTCCTTAGGAATATCAAAGATCTGATCTGTATCTTCTACTAATTGGGATAAAACCGCAATGCAGCTTTCAATTTCTGCCGAAGTGATAGCTCTTTCTATTTCTGTTTCATTCTTCTCCATGACCAATATTTAAGCTGGAACTCAGCTTAAATTTCAGCTAAAATCAACTGAATCTTATGCTATGTTTCTCGAAGCGCAAATGTAGTTTTTAAAACCCAAAACCACTTTAAACAATTTTCAAAATGATACTTCAATTTCTTATATAAAAACCAAGCCTTTGATTATAGAATTTCAAAGGCTTGTTTTATATAGTATTTGAGATTCTCTATTTTTTGAATATTCCTGCTATCTGATTATAATCTAGGAAATATTGAAGCTTTAAAGAGAATACATTGTTTATAGGTTGCTTAAACAAAGTGTCTATACTTTGAGTATAAGAATCTCGAGCTGCAGTATCAAAATTAAATAACTGATTACGGTATAGCGCAGTTACAAAACTCCCCGGTGCAAATTGCCAGGAGTAACTAAGATCGAAATTCCAGGTAGAGAAATTGATATCTGGATTATTTGGAATGCTGGTAGTGGTATAACCTGTAGTATTAGTAACCCGCCCATTATCCTGTAAACTGAAAAATTGATCATCATATTCTACCGTTCCCCAGTAGTTTCTAAGAGTGAGTGATAAAGTATGATTTGGATTGAAATTATAACTCGCGTTAAAAGTTTGTTCGATCTCTACTCTATCTCGATCTCCAAAAATTACATCCTCACCTACTTGTGTAACAAAACCTCTATCTCCCAGGTAATGATCTCGAGAGAAAAAGTAAGAGATCATAAATTTATCATTGAAACGTATTTGAGGTCCAATTCCAAACCAATAATCAAAATAATCTCGTCCTTCTTCAAGTAAAGATTCAGCCCCAATATTGGCATTTATCGATACTTTTTTATTGTTATTTGAGTTGAACCAGCCATTAAAATTC
>JAGXIK010000176.1 GCA_024635715.1 Gillisia sp. | reverse complement strand
AATTAGGCTTGTACCTCTTCTGTATTATCAATTAAAACCTGACCACGGTAATATAATTTACCTTCATGCCAATGAGCTCTGTGATACACATGTGCCTCTCCTGTAGTAGGATCTTTTGCAATTTGTGGAACAGTAGCTTTATAATGTGTTCTTCTCTTATCTCTTCTCGTTTTGGAGATTTTTCTCTTAGGATGTGCCATTGCTACGTATTATTTATCGTTTAATAAGTTTTTTAATTTATTCCAGCGAGGATCTATATTTTCCTCATTGTCATTATCTTCATTAGTTCCTTTCGGACTTAATTCTTCCAGTTTATCGAGTACATCAGATTTTAATGTTCCATCTTCTATACCCGGATGAATTCTTTTATGCGGAACTGCCAACACGATGATCTCATACACATATTGTGCTATATTAATCTCGTATTCTCCATGAGGTAATATTAATAACTCCTCATTTTCATCGTTAAATTCATCTCCAAAATTCACAACCAATCTCAAACTACCAGTAATTGGCATATCGAAAGGTTCGTTTGTGAGATCGCAATTAACGTTCACAGTTCCCGAAGTTTCAAAAAAAAGCTCCATCATAGTTGCTTTTTTCTCTAACACTAAATCTACATGTAGATTTGCGCTGTTGAAATCTTCGTATTCAAAATGTTCAAAGAACTCTTTGCCAATCTCGTACTCAAACTCGTGGCTTCCAATCTTAAGCCCTACAAATGGGATTGTATATGCCGCTAATTTCCTCATATCATCATCGTTTTCACGCACCCGCCCTTGAGCTAAGGCAGGTGCAAAGATATAAAATATAATGAATTAACTATTCGTTATAAACAATATTTTGTTTATATCTTTTTTCCTTGTTTTTTCAGGGGGTTTCGAGTGATCTTTTGATATTCCTCTCTCGTTTTATATATTTCTAAGGCCTTAAAGACCGCTTCTTTAAATGAATTTATGTTCGCACAATCTTTACCGGCAATTTCAAAAGCTGTTCCATGATCTGGAGAGGTTCTAATCTTTCTCAAACCGGCAGTATAATTTACCCCTTCTCCAAAAGACAAGGTCTTAAATGGAATTAGGCCTTGATCATGATAAGATGCGATCACAGCATCAAAATTCGCATGATTCTTTGAACCGAAAAAACTATCTGCTGCATAAGGGCCATATACCAATTGCCCCTTATCTCTAATTTTTTGAAGTGTAGGTTTTAATATTTCTTCATCTTCGTTCCCTATTAATCCATTATCTCCACTATGAGGGTTAATACCTAATACAGCAATTTTTGGTTTGGAAACTCTAAAATCTTGCTTCAGGGTTTGGGTAATCGTAGCTATTTTCTTTTCAATGAGCTCTGGAGTGATCACATTTGCTATGTCCTTTAATGGAACATGATCTGTTAGCAAGCCAACTTTTAAATTATCGGTGATCATGAACATCAAGCTATCTCCTTTTAATTGTTTCGCTAAGTAATCGGTGTGACCAGGAAATTTAAAATCTTCAGACTGAATTGTATTTTTATTAATAGGTGCTGTTACCAACACATCAATTTCATCGGCAACTAAAGCATTTGTTGCAGCTTCCAGAGATTTAAAGGCATATTTTCCGCTTTCCGGATCTTCTTTACCGAAATTTATTTCTACGTTTTCTTTCCAAATATTTACAACATTGATCTTCCCTTCAATAGCATCAGCAGCAGATTCTACTCCTTGAAAATTTAAAGAGAGTTTAAAATGTTTTTTATAAAAATTCAAAGTTTTAACCGAAGCAAAAATAATAGGAGTACAAAAATCGAGCATTCTAGAATCTTCAAAAGTTTTTAGAACTATTTCTCCACCAACACCATTTAGATCTCCAATACTAATTCCTAGTTTTATCTTTTGAACGGACTTCATAATTATTCCCCTTTTTTATTTATATTTTTACAACACAAATGTAACAATAATCTACAACCATGTTTACCGGAATTGTTGAAGAAGTAGGAGAAATACTTGAAATTAAGAAAGATAAAGGCAATCTCAATATTTATGTTGCTGCCTCTATGACTTCAGAATTAAAAATAGATCAGAGCGTGGCTCATAATGGGGTTTGTTTAACTGTAGTCGCTATAAATGATAATTCATACCTGGTAACAGCCATTCAAGAAACATTAGAGAAATCTAATTTAGGAAGTTTAAAGGATGGAGACCACGTCAATTTAGAACGAGGAATGAAGTTGGGAGCAAGATTAGATGGGCATCTCGTGCAAGGGCATGTAGACCAAACTGCTGAATGTGTTAATATTAAAGAAGAAAATGGTAGCTGGGTCTTTACTTTTAATTATGATTCGGCTTTAGGAAATATAACGATAGAAAAAGGATCAATTACCATAAATGGAGTTAGTCTTACAGTTGTTAATTCTGGGATTCATCAATTTAGTGTAGCTATTATTCCTTACACCTATGAGCACACAACATTTAAAGATCTAGAGAAAGGGGATACTGTAAATCTGGAATTTGATGTAATTGGGAAGTATGTAAAGCGTTTGACTCAATTGGGTTAAGCCTGTTTTCTGGATCTTAAAAAATAAATACCAAGCCCTAATCCTGCTATTATTAAGTAAGGTAATTTTGAATCTATTGGTAAACCTGGTGGCGGTGGAACACCTTGCCTGCAATTTCTTGCAGGTTGACATTCCGTACTACCTTTACAAATTCTTTGTCCTGGAGGGCAATTTTGTGTAAATCCCTGAAAATTAAATACAGTAAGAAATAACACTAGAATTAAACCTGATCTAAATGCGCCAGCTACCCTAAATGGAGATCGGGAAAACAAATACCCTACGCTAGTTACAGCGAATAAAAGAAACGCTCTTATTGCTAAGGTTAAGTAGATTAAGGTTTTTCTCATAATTACAGGCTGCAATTTACTTTTTATCTAATCACAAAAGAAGAAGTTGCCATATATTAACGTATTTAATCTTAAAATAGTTTTAAAAATTCAAATTATACTAAATAAATTATTTAGAAATCCCAGTAAACATGGTAAGTTTAACTCTAACAATATTTATATAATCGGCTTATTTTGTAAGCCAACTATGAAAGTTAATAAAATTTTTAGGGTTCTTAATCCATTCAACCTCAATAGATCAGTAGAATAAAGATACACATCTTAACTTCATTTCAAAAATTAATTTTTATCAGCGTTTACCTATAGAATTCTAAACGGATTGGAGAAATTTTGATATAAAAAAAGCCTCTCATAAAGTGAAAGGCTTTAAAATTAATTCGATAATATGCATTTTGGATAAGATTTCAATACTTCAACCCCAAGTAGAAATAAATTAAATAATATCCATTATCGAATTAACCCCCAGACTAATTCTTCAAGAAGTCTCTCCCTCTCTTTTATTAACTCTACTACCAATCTCATCTTTTAGCGATTTTTCGTATTTATTGTAATTAATTGAATTTATTTGCTCCTCTAAAAAAACCATCTCCTTCCATGAGAGAGAAGATTTGGTTTGTTGGTTAGTTTGGCTCATTCTATCAATATTGGTTCATCAAGTGTTATACAGCCTCATATTTTATCGATACTATTTGCACTTTACCGTCAAAAGTAGAGAAGAAGCAGGTGTCTTTAAAAAAAATGTCGTGAACTGCACCTTTTTTGTCGTGAACCGATTTTTTGAATAAATATGAAAGAATAATACTACGACCATATTCCTGTTGGGCTAAAAAGTCTATATGGCTAATAAACAAACAGTTAACACTTGAATTTGATGGTGATCAGATTACCTGGATTGTGACAGATTTTCTAATCATTCAAGTTTGAATTTAGTTTAGTTTAGAGTAAAATACCGGCTACTTAACTTATAAATAGTGTGTTTTGACCGAAACACTTACTTCCCCAGGCTGCCTCTCGGGTAGCCAGATCTTAAACTTTTTTTCACAAATCCGATTAAAATTTTAAATAATAAACCTTTTATAAGCTGAATTTTATTTTTTTTTACATTTGACAATTAAAGGTGTATTTATCATTCACCTTTTGAGAGTTTAGACAGGAATGTCACGTCACACATTATTGTGATCAAAAACCAAAATTTGAAAAAATTACTTTTTATATTTTTTTTATCCAGTACGATGCTTTGGTCTCAAAAGGAAGGTTCTATTTTGACTTCTAAAAGCACCTTCTCCTCTGCAGACGGCTACCTGATTTCCAATCCCTACCATTCCATTTACGATGCTACCGGCTGGCTGTGGATTCTTGGTGAGAATAAACTTTCTAACGAATATAATTTAGGAGAGCATGAAATTATTATTCAGCGTTTTGACGGAGCTAATTTTTTCACGCTAAAATTACCTGACACCTTTGATAAAAAAATTAAAGAAGGTCATTTCTTTAAACACAAAGACAACGGCTTGTATCTAAAATTAGATTACAAAGTCGCACGGGCAGAATTATTTTATATCAACACAGAAACCTTAGAAATCAAGGCTGTCAAAGAATATAATAACTTAAACAAAAACTATTTAATTTCTGAAGAATACACTGCCGGGGATAAAACATGCATCATCCTTACATCAAAAGATAAATTTTATAGTGCCGCACTTGATACATTAAGTTTAAAACTTATTGATTCTATCCCTTTTTACAAACCGGTTGCTCAACCCTTTCTGGCTAATCCGATCCCAACAGATGACTATATCCTGATCAGGTTACTATTTGAAAAAGAGGGGTGTTTTTTAAATACAGAGGGTAAATTCATAAAGAAAATAGCCGAAAGTGATTTTGAAACTACTGAAGGGACTCATTTTTTTCCGGAGGTCATCCACACTTCTTTTAAAGTCAATGATGGTTTTTACGTATATCTGGATAACTATGAGAATGTTTTTAAATTCAATAAAGCACTTAAAAAATTTGTAGAAGTACCCAATACCGATACCCTTTTTAGCAAAAATAAAGCACTGGAGTTTTCGCCAGATTTCAAATATGCATTTTCAACTGAGATTGTAAGCGACTATACCGCAATTGAGTTGTATCGCTTTAAAAATTTTCAAAAAAAGTTACTCACTAAAATTGAAGTACAGAGTTTTTCAGAAACCGCTTACAAGGAATTAGGAAAAGACCTAATAGTTCTCAACGGAAACATCTTAGAATCCTATTCTTTTATCCAAAGCAAAATCAAAACGTTTTTAAAAGGTAAAAGTATACGGACGATTAGAAAGCTGGAGGAAAACAAATACATCGTAGCAACAGATATTGAGGGGTTCTACATCATCGATGTAAAAAATAACACAGAAGAACGAATTAAAATTTTAGAGAATACTACCGAGCTGACAATTAATTACTCCCGGGATATTTTTATTGGGAAAAACAACACTTTTATAATCGGGGATTCTGATGATTTATACACGCTGGATTCAAATTTTAAGGTAATAAAAGATAAAACGGTCAAAATACTTGGTGAAGAAATCATACAAATTAAAGACACCTTGTTTACTGCAGATCAAAGAGGTGTCATTTCTAAATACAGCATTAATGAAAAGAGATATGCTAAAATCGCAGATACAGATGCTATACAGGTAAAGGAATTTACTACAGATGGCACACGACTCTATGCGACCTCCTATCAGGGGATTTTTGAATACGAGAATGGCACTTTTAATACCTACGAATTTGAAAATGTGGAAACAGATGATTTGCTCTCTATAAACCACCTGGAAGATTATGGGGTCCTGGTTTCCACAAAATTTGGTAAAATTTATACTTTTAATACAACAACTAAAAAATTAAAGCTTCTTTACGAAGATGCATTAAATGCCTCAATAGTGGGTATGGTTGCAGACGACACCGGCACTTTATGGTTAAATACCTATGCGGGGATTGTTTCTTTGAACCCATCTTCAAAAAAAACAATTAGATATACTACAAAAGATGGCGTTTATGAGCTTGAAGGCAATAGGTTCAGCACCTATAAAGATGAGCAGGATGGCACTATATTGATGGGAAGCTATAAAGGGCTTAGCTATTTTAAGCCTGATGAAATGGTTGAAAATAATCTAAATGTACAACCTAGATTTACTTCAATTTCATTTTTCAATTCAGAAAAAAATCACTGGGAAATTAATACTTCACCCGCCTTTTTAAACAACACCAGCGAGATTGTATTGCCTTCAGAATACAGAAGATTTTCTGCAACAATATCTGTATTAGGGCAGACAAACCCTCAGGATATCAAATACCGGTTTCGTTTATTAAATACCGACAGTAACGAAGACTGGTTTACCACCTTT
>JAGXIK010000175.1 GCA_024635715.1 Gillisia sp. | reverse complement strand
TCCCCTAGATTCGATTTAGATCAGGCAGAGACGGTAAAAGCAATAGGAGAACTACAAAAATATATAGATAAATATCCTAACGGAGAGTTTTTAGACCAGGCTAATGATTATGTAGCAGAGTTGCGTATCAAGCTAGAGAAGAAAGCCTATGAGATCGCTAAGCAATATCACCATACCGAGAATTATAAGTCGGCTATTGTAGCGTTTAATAATTTTATTACAGAGTATCCTGGTTCTCCATTTAGAGAAGCAGCCTTTTATTTTAGATTCGATTCTGCTTACGAACTGGCAATAAACAGTTACGAGGTTTTAATGCAAGAAAGATTGAATACAGCAAAAGGATATTACACTAACTATAATAAATATTACCCTGAAGGAAGTGTGTATTACGAACAGATACAAATAAATAATCAGGACTTAGAATCGAGATTACAAAATTTTTAATAAGATAGATGATGGATTTAAAAAAGATTAATGCGCCAATTAATACTACTACAATTGACAAGAATTTAGTAGATGCTCCAACAAATAATATTTATGAAGCTATTTCTGTGATCGCAAAAAGAGCTACACAAATAAACTCTGAGATCAAAAAAGAGCTTTTGGAGAAATTGGACGAATTTGCCACTTACAATGATAGCTTAGATGAGGTATTTGAAAATAAGGAGCAAATAGAAGTATCTAAATTCTACGAAAAATTGCCTAAACCACATTCTTTGGCAGTTCAAGAATGGTTAGATGATAAAATTTACTACAGAGATACAACTGAATCTTCTGAAGCATAAGTTAAGATGGGAGTGCTAGAAGGCAAGAAAATACTGTTAGGAATAACTGCCGGTATCGCTGCCTACAAGACAGCCTCTTTGGTAAGATTATTTATAAAAGCCGGAGCACAGGTCAAAGTTATTATGACCCCTTCGGCTAAAGATTTTATTACCCCTCTTACTTTATCCACACTTTCCAAAAATGAGGTGATTTCCACCTTCACATCAGATGAAGATGAGAATGCCACTTGGAACAATCACGTAGAACTCGGCCTTTGGGCCGATTTTATGCTTATAGCCCCTGCTACAGCCAATACCTTATCTAAAATGGCTTTAGGCAGCAGTGATAATATTTTAATTGCAACATATCTTTCAGCTAAATGTCCGGTCTATTTTGCACCGGCTATGGATCTGGATATGTACTTGCATCCTGCAACCAAAACCAGCTTAGAAACTTTACAATCCTACGGCAACATAATGATCCCAGCAGAATCTGGGGAGCTTGCAAGTGGCTTGGTGGGAGAAGGTAGAATGGCAGAACCAGAGAATATAGTGTCTTTTCTAGAAAAAGACCTTTTATCGCAATTACCTCTTCGGAATAAAAAAATACTTATTACTGCAGGACCAACCTACGAAGCTATAGATCCTGTAAGATTTATAGGAAATCATTCTAGTGGGAAAATGGGATTTGAGCTTGCCAAGGAAGCTGCAAAATTAGGAGCACAGGTAATTCTTATAAGTGGGCCTACTTATTTACAATTGGAGTCTTCTAGTGTTCAGCTTATTCGAGTTACTAGTGCTCAGGAAATGTACGAGGCAGCTCATACTTATTTTGCACAGCAAGATGTTGTTATAGCTGCAGCAGCTGTTTCAGATTATAAGCCTAAGGAAGTCATAGATCAAAAAATAAAAAAGAAGGAATCTAATTTGAACATCGAGTTAATTCCTACTCAAGATATTTTAGCCTCTTTAGGTAAGATCAAAGAACACCAAAAACTGATTGGTTTTGCTTTAGAAACTAATAATGAAGTAGAGAATGCAAAATCTAAACTAGAAAGAAAGAATTTAGACTTTATTGTGCTCAATTCTCTTCAAGATACTGGTGCTGGCTTTGGAAAGGACACAAATAAGATCAGTATAATTACTAAAACTGAAATTAAAAATTTCCAGTTAAAGTCTAAAGCTGAAGTTGCACAGGATATATTAAAGGAAGTTATATCTTTATTCCATGAGTAAATTAATTTTGATACTAGGCTTGTTCTTTTATGTGTCTCTTGCGAGCGCACAAGAACTTAATTGTGAGGTAATTGTGAATGCAGAACAGACCGGGCAAAGTAATTTAACGGTTTTTAAAACCCTGCAAACTTCCTTGTCAGAATTTCTAAACCAGACTACTTGGACTGGAACTACGTATCAAAGTCAGGAACGCATTAATTGCAGTGTTTTTATAAACATCTCTAGTTTCGATAATGAATCTTTTATTGGAACTATCCAAGTGCAATCTTCAAGACCGGTCTTTGGGTCTTCTTTAATTTCTCCGGTTTTCAATTTTAACGACGAACAATTCACTTTTACTTACCGTGAATTCGAACCATTAAATTATAGCGAGAACACGTATTCTTCGAACCTTGTTTCGGTGTTATCTTATTATGTTTATACCATACTAGGCTTAGATGCAGATACATTTGAATTAGAGGGTGGAACTCCTTTTTATGAAGAAGCAAACAGAATAGTGACCACCGCACAGCAGGGAAATTCTTCTGGTTGGAGAGGATCTGATGGAACACGTTCCAGATATAGATTAAATGCAGATCTTTTGTCTAATGCTTTTTTAGGCTATAGAACAACTTTGTATCAATATCATAGATTAGGTTTAGATACCATGCATAAAGATGTGGCAAAAGGAAAACAAGCTGTTGCAGCTTCAATTTTAAATTTACAGAAGATGAGTGAGAGCAGGCCAAACTCTTTATTAATGAGAGTTTTCTTTGATGCTAAAGCTCAGGAATTAGAACAGGTTTTTAGTGGCGGACCAAGTGTTCCGGTTACTGAATTAAAAAAGGCCTTGAACGAAATAGCTCCTTTATATGCAGAAAACTGGAGCAAGCTTCAATTCTAGCAATTTCCGTTTTGATTCCGAAGAAATTCTCACGTATCTTTAGCTTCAAAATTATCACATATTGCTTACCGAATTATCCATAAAAAACTACGCCTTAATTGAAGATATAAAAATCAATCTTCAGCAGGGCTTTACCATAATAACCGGAGAAACCGGTGCAGGAAAATCCATTATGCTAGGGGCTTTAGGCCTTTTGCTAGGAAAAAGGGCAGATTATAGCGCCATAAGAAATGCAAAGAATAAATGCATCATAGAAGGTGTGTTTGATATTTCTAATTACTCTTTGAAAAGCTTTTTCGAAGCCGAAGATCTGGATTTTGAAGAACATACTATCATTAGAAGAGAAATTTTAGCTTCAGGTAAATCCAGGGCTTTTATAAATGATACTCCTGTTACCTTACCAGTTCTTGTAAAATTGGGAGACTTTTTAATAGATATTCACGGGCAGCACCAAACCTTAAGTTTAGGTGAAAACCAATACCAGTTTCAGGTATTGGATACCTTAGCTAAGAATCAAGAAGTCCTTCAGAAATATAAAAAAGGATTAAAGGAGCACAAAAAACTACAACAGCAACTAAGTGTTTTAAAAGAAGATCAGTCTCAAGCCCTAAAAGAGCATGATTATAATCTTTTTTTACTGAATGAACTGCAAGAAGCGAAACTCAAAGCTGGAGAGCAAGAGGAGCTGGAAGAACGCTATGAAGAGCTTAGTAACGTGGAAACACTCACAGAACATTTAAGTTTTGCGGTAAACCAGATCCAACAAGAGGAAATAGGAAGCCTGTTTGGGCTTAAAGAAGTGAAAACAAATCTTTCTAAGATCTCCAAATTTTCAGCGAACTACGCCGCACTTAAGGAGAGAATTGAGAGTGTAATTATAGAACTGGACGATGTAGCGCAAGAGTTGGAGAATTCTTTGGACCGGGTAGAAGCCAATCCTGAAGAATTGGATCAAGTAAATTCGAAATTGCAACTTATCCATAATTTGCAGAAGAAACATGCGGCGGGGAGTGTAGAGGAATTAATAGAGATCACGAATACCTTAAGTGAAAAAGTAGCACTTACAGAAAATGCCGATGCCGATCTTGAAAAGCTACAGCAAGAGCTTTTAAAAAGCAGAAAGGAATTGGAAAGAATTTCTTTAGAGATATATAATAACCGTAAAAAGATCATTCCAAACTTTATTACAACTGTAGAAAAAATTGTTGCTGAGCTTGGAATGCCAAATGCACGATTGAAAATTGAGCTTAAACAACAATCAGAATTTTTTGCTAATGGGCAAGATATTTTAAACTGGTATCTGTCTGCAAATAAAGGAGGAGATTTCAACGAGCTTAAAAAAGCTGCTTCTGGGGGTGAACTTTCACGAATAATGTTGGCGGTAAAGAGTATTCTTGCTACACAAAGCAAGTTACCAACTATCGTTTTTGATGAGATAGACACAGGGGTTTCTGGTGATATCGCACAAAAAATGGGAGATATCCTTCAAAAGATGGGCTTGAGTATGCAAGTAATTGCGATCACCCATTTACCACAAATTGCAGGGAAAGGAAGCAAGCATTTTAAAATATTCAAGGAAGATATCGGCGAAACTACTGTTACAAAAATTGAAGAACTTGCAACAGAAGATAGAATAGAAGAACTTGCAATGATGCTTGGTGGAAACACTAAAAGTGAATCGGCGATGGCACATGCAAAAGCCCTTCTCAATTAATTCAAGTTTGTTATATTTGCCAGCTAATACAACTCTAAAAAAACAACATACATGTCATACAATCTACTTAAAGGGAAAAGAGGAATTATTTTTGGAGCTTTAGATGAAAATTCTATCGCTTGGAAAACTGCTGAGCGGGTTCATGAAGAGGGAGGAAGTTTTGTGCTTACCAATGCACCAATCGCTATGAGAATGGGAAGCATTAATCAGCTTGCTGAAAAAACGAATTCTCAAATTATACCTGCAGATGCTACGAAAGTAGATGATCTTGAAAATTTAGTAGATAAAGCTCAAGAGATCTTGGGTGGAAAATTAGATTTTGTATTGCATTCTATAGGAATGTCTGTAAATGTGAGAAAAGGAAATCATTATACAGATATGAATTATGATTTTACTACCAAAGGTTGGGATGTTTCTGCGGTTTCTTTCCATAAGACCATGCAAGCGCTTTACAAAAAAGACGCAATGAATGAGTGGGGAAGCATTGTGGCATTAACGTATATGGCAGCGCAACGTGTGTTCCCAGATTACAATGACATGGCAGATAACAAAGCATATTTAGAATCTATCGCTCGTAGTTTTGGATATTTCTTCGGAAAAGATAAAAAAGTAAGAGTAAATACTATTTCTCAATCTCCAACCCCAACGACAGCAGGACAAGGAGTAAAAGGATTTGATGGTTTTATTGCCTATGCCGATAAAATGTCGCCTCTTGGAAATGCAACTGCTATAGATTGTGCTAATTACACGATTTCATTATTCTCAGATCTTACCAAAAGAGTAACTCTACAAAACCTTTACAATGATGGTGGATTCTCTAATATGGGTGTAAGCCAGCAAGTGATGGAAACTTTTATGAAGGATATGGATTAATTTCCATGAAAATATAAAGAATTCAGCCCCGTTTATCGGGGCTTAGTTTTACCTTAAAATAGCTGTTTTTGAAGTAAATTTTTATTTGAAATGCAATTAGAATATTCTTTTATAAT
>JAGXIK010000174.1 GCA_024635715.1 Gillisia sp. | reverse complement strand
GATTATCCTATAGAGAAAGAGTCGTTATACAGTCCCTTTTAGAAGAAAAGAAGAACAAGTCCTTCATAGCTATTAAGCTCGGTAGAACACGCTCTACAATCACCAGAGAGGTGAACAAGTGGGTAACCAAACCAGCGGAGAATTACAATGCAGACATAGCTCATTGGAATGCCAAAGATGACTATCTCAATGATCCAGTGATGACCATTTCCTATGAAGCCATCTATCAACATATCTATAGCAAGCACAAGCGATGCTTAATCTGAAATTGATAAAGCTACTAACTAGAGGATCCTCCAGAAGAAAATCAAGGCTACATCCTAAAAGAAAAGGATGCAAGATTATCGATCAAGTCAGTATTGACATAAGACCAGAGCATATCCAAGAAAGAAAAGAAGTAGGTCACTGGGAAGGAGATTTAATGGTCGGGGCCAATCATAAAAGCGTCATAGGCACCATCGTGGAGCGCAAATCCAGGTACACTTTAATTGTGAAATTAGAAGGTAAAAAAGCAAAACATGTAAGCACGGAGTTTTCTAAAACATTGAACCAACTTGAGCCAATATTAAAAAAAACAATGACCTACCACAACGGAATTGAGATGGCAGCACACAAAAGAATAACATCAAAAACAGGAATGGTAATCTATTTTGCACGAAATTAGGTTTACAAATGGAGTCTCCAATATCGTTGAATACATTATTAGCAAAAAACAACCTTGACTGTTACAAGATTAAACATGCAATGTCATATATGAGTATTTAATAAGAGTTAAGGTTTTATAGTATTATAAAGGAGAATCTTAATTTTAAAATCAATCTAGAACAAAGGAAAAATATTCAATTAAGTTGTTTATTAATCAATCCAATATATAATTAATAATTATACATCAAAATCCCCCCAAATCGCGGGATGTTCACTAGCAGCTTGATTTTTTTTATTTATGCTTGGAAAGTAAGACCACATAGGTTGCTTTTCTGGCCAAATCCCTTTCCTGTTTAATCCGCTACTTTGTATTGTATTAAAAAGTTCAGGCGATAATAACAAATAATCTTTTTGCTTGATATTGACTCCCATTCGATACGCTCCAAGACTATGATATCCGGCATCTACTCCTTTATCCACATCCACTTGAAAGGTTTGGTGTTTTGTTATATCTTTTAAATTGGTTTTGATTAGTAGTGGGGAAAGGGAATAACAATAAGAAACAGCATTTAATGTACCCACAACCGCGATGTGTTTCTTACCATTAGCATATAATTGCTTATAAACCTCAGCAATCCTCTTGGTTTGTTCTTCCCTTATATTATCAGAAATATCTTTATCTTCTGTTTGTTCCTGCAAATGAGTAGCCAATATGTATATAATATTTCCTTTAGCGCTACGGATTTCATACTCCAATAAATCCTTACTGAAAATAGATTCTCTCGAGATTTTATAATCATAGCTGTGACTCCGCACCGACAGAATCTCAATACCACTGCGAGTAAGAAGTCCTATTTCTTGACCACGTTTATCATTTCCTTGTACCACGAAAGTATTGTGAAAGGGTTTACAATTAAATTTCGGCAGAAACCCTTCATTAAATTCTTTTAGAGAAGCACGATCTTCGATTTCCTGAAGAATTAAAATATCTGGATTCACTTCGGCGATTACCCGAGCTTTATTTTCGACGGCTCTAGGTTCTAATGGATAATTCTGAAGTGCAATCCATCCATTCCAGTCTGTTAGTTCCCCTGCTTTTAACTCTTTTGAATAATTCATCCCTTTCAAAAAAAGAAAACCAGCTTTTCTTCTTAGAACTGCATATGGTAATTGAAGACTATTATCCATACCTAGAATGAATGTCAATTCTCTTAAACGATCATTATCTCCATTTGTTTTTAAAGGTTTGTCCATTAAAAAGTCTATTTCTATAAGCCACTCATTCCTATATTTATCATAGGGATTGACCAAATAACTTCTGTCACGATGGAATAAATTCTGAATATTAAATGTGGCTATTTTCATATTATTTTCTCTTGTCTTTAATTTTTTCATCGAAGGCTACTAGATTGAACATTTTTTTCATTCTGCTCCTAACCCGTAAACCGTATAAATCCTCGAGTTCGTGGGCACTTAAATTAGTGGTAGCGTGGGTTTTTAATTTAGTTTGAAGAAATAATTCATACCTTGAGAGTAGGATTTCACCAATCACATTACAATCTCTACCGTAATGTCTTCCTATTAGTTCCACACCCATATCGTCAAAACAAAAACTACTACTGTCTCCGTAATCTTCAATAGTTTTGTAACCCAGATGGTTAAATGCAAAAACGATATTCCTGCATGGCATTACGACATAATTACGCTGATGTGGAACTAAATACCTTAAAAGTTTCATCATGCTGGTTTTGCCGCATCCCACAGGTCCAGAAAGCAAAATCCCTTTCTCAGGATCCATTTCAAATTTCTCGCAGTAATTCTGATCCTTTATAAAATAATTACATAGCTTGAATAAAACATTTTTATCCTCTTCATAAATTTTAAAATGTTGGCCGAATAGGATTTTACCTTTTGCTTCAAGAAACACCAGGATCTTTGGGAAGTCATAGACTATTTTAGTTCCGTCAAAATTCCCTAGGGAATACTCAATTCCATCTTCTATAATACTAGAGGGGTTCGCCATAGTTCTTATTTTTAGTTGTTTTCAGGTTGTCCCGTTTTTGAAATGCTGTCGGAGCCTTTTCAAATTCATTTGCTTTTAGTATCCAGTTTTCAGCAGTTGCATGCCAATCTATAATTTTGATTTCATTCCTAAGCTTCCATCCAATCGAGCTGTAGTGGTTATAAAATTTTTTTCCTTCATTAGCAGCCCAACTTTTATTTTTAAAATGATCCAAAACCTCATTTTCATTTTGCGGGAGCTCTCGTTTATTAAAGTTTCTTTTTTGTTTATTATAGTTTATTAAAGGGGTTAATGCTTGTTTACTACTTGTTTCATACTTGTTTAAAGCTTGTTTAGAACTTGTATCAAAAATGAGCATCCTCACCCTGCTCCCCTTATAAGGATTATGTGACGGCTGATATTGGATATATTTTTGATCGTGCAATTTATTCAAACAGCGATGATACGTTGGATTGGAGCCAATTTTTCCCATTCTCATAATTTCTTCTCTCTGGATATAGAATGTTTTTTTGAATCGATGAATATTCCAAGACTGGAACAAAGCCATATATAAACTAATGTGGGTGGCATTAAGACTTGGATCCTTTGAAAATTGCTGGAATACAGCATTCAGATGTGTGATATAATTCATAGCTCAATTATTTTTCACAAGATTATTTGCCAGAACTTTTTGAATAGTAGCGGAATCGTAATAAATGATCCCTCCTATCTTACTAAATGGCAGTGTACCGTTGGCCCGGAAATTATTAAGTGTTCCCGCACTAATTTTCAACATTTCCATGACATCTGTAGATTTCAGCCATTTTTTAGAAACATTTCCTGATTCCCTTTCGAGTAGTTTTTGGATTTCTTCAAGGAGTTCCATTTTGAACTCCATTAAATCTTCTGTAGTAATTATTGATGTTGGCATAATTAATTTTTTTTAAAACAATCCCACCGCAGGTTAAAAGGTTTAAAGCGATGGGATTGCTCTGGTTTGACTTTCATTTACAAAATTGGTAGATGTCAAAAGATAATTTAGCCAAGGTATGACCAACTTGGTTAAATTTATTTTTGGAAGAATGCATAGTATAATCGAATATATATGGGATCAAACATTACGGATTTAAGTAGTAATTCCTACCCAGATTAAGATTTCTCCCCAATGACCAACTTGGTGGCATCTTGGTAGTTTATGCATCGAGTTCTGCCATATATTCTAACATGGAATTTTTCATTTTCTCAATGAATTTTAAAGGTTCTGAGCGGCCCCTCAATTTTAAAAAGGTATGATGATAATCCCCCATATCTAAACCAGTCAGTATCTCAAATATTAAAAAAAGTTCTTTGAGAGTTGTGTTCCCATTATTTATGGCGCCGCTAAGTTGCAAAGCATAAACCAGTTCGGTTAGTGCCACTTTAGATGTTGTCCAGTTGATTTTTATAGGTTCTTCTAAAACTAGGGAAGAAGATTGCTTTACTTGAACAGATAATTTATTTAAATATTGAAGTAGGAACTTATGGGAATTTAATTCGCTTAGAAGTAAATCATGAGAAGTACTAAATAAAGGATCCCTTTCATAATTCTTATAATTGATCATGTGATTTTTAGAAGAATATCTGCGTGTGAAATAGAATTCATCCAGATATTCCTGGTCTAATGCCATATACTGAAGAAAGTTTTTATGAGCAGAGAAAAAACTGTTGATCCGTTCGATCATTTTAAAAATGAACTTTTGTCGAAAGGCTTCTCCAGTGGATGGGATTTCCAATTCGATGGATAATCGATTTTCGTAATAAATCAAATATGTTAGAGGGAGCGATTTTTGTTCCTTAAAAAAAAGTATTTCTGAAGCTATATCTTGAAAATCATTTAAGCGAATTTCTTTTCGGTAAGATTCAAGAATCTCTCGGCAGTAAGAAATAATCATATTATATGCCGATAATTTATTAAGAAAAGTCTGCTCAATTCGCAAGATTTCAGCCTCTATTTCTTCTTTTGTAATCAGAAAGTCCATTTTATTGATATTAAGAAGTGTCATCTTAAATATCCGTCTATTTCTTATGTTCTGAAAATTGAGAATCGTTCCATTTATAAAGAAACGTCGTCATTTATAAAGAATAGGAAAATAAATTAAAGAATTTATAGTTTAACTGCGAAAAGAAAATTTCAATTCTTCATATTGGATTTGGCAAAACTAAAAATCTTACTATACAGCCTTATTGTTTCATTATAATCACCAAAAGTTTCATGGCCAGAATCATAATCTATATCCATTAAAATGGGTAAATTTGTAGTATTGTATTTCTGGAGCTTGGCAATATATTTACCGTTATCCCATAGAGGAATGCGATCATCATTGTAGCTTGGCATTATAAGCGTAGCTGGATAGTGGGTGTTAGGTTTAATATTTAAATAGGGATCCATTTTTATTAGTCCTACATATTCTGCACTGTCCTTTACAGTTCCATATTCTAGATAACTTGTACTGCTTGCAGTACTGGAAGATTCTAGACCAAAAGGGTTTAATCGGGGTACTTCAGCAATAAAAGATGAATAAAGATCAGGTCGTTCATTAACTGCCATTGCTGCGGTAACACCTCCCGCACTGTTTGTATATAAAGAAATCAAACCTTCTTTAGTAAGATTCATGTCTATTAAAGCTTCCGTACAGGCTATAAGGTCCTTCCATGAATTATATTTAAGATTTTTCATTCCCTGTTCATGCCACTCCTTTCCTTTCTCCCCTCCACCTCTAACATGCGGAAATGCCAGAATTCCACCCTGTGCCGCCCAGTCTAAGAAAATAGGAGAGAAAAATGGACTCAGGCTTTCACCATAGGCTCCATAAACAAAAATGAAGACTTCATTATCTGAATTCTTCTTGATCCCTTTCTTATATACCAATGACATAGGAACTTCTATTCCGTCATGCGAGCTGACCATTACCTGTTCTGAAATAATATCTGCAAAGTCTTGGTATTCACTTTCATTTGAAAGTGCCTCTTTTTGAAAATTACCTTTTTCATCTATTATATAGCGAGTATAATCCGAAGTCCAGCCATCCAATCCTACTCCCATGTTATTATGAGAAAGAGATTCTCCAAAAAAAGAGATATAGCCGGGCGTAAAAGGAAGGTCGAGTTGGGTAAGCTGATTCCCAGAACTTATTTTAAATAAGGAAACATTTGCACCGTACAAAGATCTTGTGAAAAATATATGATCCTTGGTTACTTCAAATTTTGTAATTGGATCGTCTTTGGTTCCTTCTGCTAAAATAATGGGATTATTAAAATCTGGACTTGAAATATTTATCTTTGCTAAGCTATTTCCCTTCAATTTTCCTTGGCGGAAAATAAACTCTTCTCCACGCAGTTCGCCTTGATCATAGTATATTTTATCATCTTTTTTAAAAAAAGGTTTCCAATCTGGTTTTCCATTAATAACATCACTCATTTTAGTGATAAAACTGTCATAATAATCATCTGAACTGGCTACATAACCAATAATATACTTATCCTTGCTCGAGCCAATCTTTACTTTAGGATAAAAATCTGCTGAAATTTCTAAATTTGTATCAGCTCCAAAAATTGGCCTAGCATTTATATTGTCCTCCCCTATTTTGTGTAGTACGGAAAACGATTTTTTTTTAAAATCTGGCTTAGATGCGTCAACCTCAGGAAAATATAAATAGATAAAACCAGAGTTATCAGGTAGCCATTCTATTCCGCCAAAATCAGGATTTATATTTGTTATTTCATCATTTAGGAATTTGCCTGCTTCCAAATCGTATATTTTAATCTTACTGGAAAAATCATTGTTTTCAATAAATCCAATGGCTATTTTTTTTCCGTCGAAAGAAGGTTTAAGGTAACTGATTTCTTTATCCCCACTAGCATAATGTTTAGCATCGAATAATTCTATTTCCTCAGCATCTAGATTCTGTTTATAAAACAATTTTTCCATTCCTAGACTGTCATCTTTTTTCAAGTAGAAATAATTTCCAGCCTCATTTACGCTAATCATACTCACTTTAGATTGAGTAGTATTTTGAAGTTGTTTAAATCTTTTCAGGTATTTCTGCATTGATTTAATGGTATCAAAATATACTTCTGCCAAAGAATCCTGTAATTTAAACCACTCTTTTACTTTCTCATTTTCAATATCGTTTAGATTATAAAAATCATCTGTAACCTTTTCGCCAAATTTTATCTCATGTTTAATTTCCCCACTAATATTGGGATATATCAACTGGTTAATTTGTTTTTCCTGAGAATAACAAAATAGTGGTAACAGAATCAGGTAATTGGTCAGAAAAAGTTTCATAAATGTCTTCATAACTACAGTTTTAAAAATTCCCGAGCCATTAAATTTGACTCGGGAATTTAGGAAATTGACACGATTAAATTTATACTCCTGCCTTGGGTCTTTTAATTTTGTCCCTATCTATAGGTCCATCCGCTCCCCCACCTCGAATTTTATCCAAATTCTTCAGTTCTCTTCCTTTGAAATCTTTTAGTACTTTTTTCATAATTTAAGTATTTGATTAATAAAAATTTACATACACTAAGTAATCACAAATGAACACATTCAGCAAAAAATTTAAACCGTCATTTATAAATGGCGACTAGTTTCCCTTGATTTTAGTTCATTTAAAAACATTGAAGGAGAAACTCCGGTTTTCTTATAAAAAGCTTTGGAAAAAGATTCTCCTGTCTTAAATCCGAAAATTTCTGCCAAGCCCTGATAGTTGTATTTTAGTAAATCTGGATCCTTACTAAGGCGAGTGATGGCTGCTCTTATTCTCAGATCCTTAAGATAATTGGGGAAATTCACTTTTTTATAATGGTTAATAATGGTTGAAAGGTATGTTGTGTTAGTGCCTAAATCATTGGATAGAATGGACAAATCAAGATCTTTATTTAAAAATCGATCTGAATTTTCAAAGGTATTAAGTCTTGATAAGATCTCTTTTCTAATTTCTATTGGTACCGAAGATGGGTGTTCAGTAACTTGCTTCGGTTCATATATCTGAACTTCACCACCTTCCATTAAAATATTTAATCTTTTTCTTATGTTTCTTGAACGGAGGAAAAAGTAAATACCGATTAAAATAGCAATCCCTGCAAAAACAGCTATTCCAATTATATAAAAAGTTTTTGCTTCTAGTTGTTTTTCAGCTTTCAGTTTTTGCCGTTTAAGATCGGGTATATCATATGCTATTACGACCTGATTATTAACATTTTCCTGAGCCGATGATAATATGCTGTCATTATGAATCAATTTTTCTATATATTCAATTTGCTCTTTTTCGTTATCCTCAAGAACAGAATAGATAATAAGCTGCTGATAAACATCCTTAACTTCTCCAAAAGGATCCCCAGATAGTGAAACTATAGAATCTATTTCTTTAAAATAAGCCATTGCAAGCTTATCATTTTTTAAATATTTTTCAATTTTTCCTAGGTAATAAAGTTTAATTGCTCTTTCTGTACCCTCTAATTTATTAATATATTTCAACAAGCTATCTTTTGATTTTTTGTAATCTTTCTGATAGTAATTTATTTGGGCATCAACAAGCACGAAATCCCTGAAATCATCAGTTTTTTTTAAAGATTGCGACAGTTTTAAACCTTTTCGCACATAAAATTTTGCAGTGTCTATTTGTGATAATCTTAAGTAAGTAAGGGAAAGATTATATAACAAGGTAGAGTAATCTTCATAATACGCATCAGGAAAATTATCATTCTGCTTTAGTAAGTTTAGGGACCGTTTATAAAGATCGGCGGCGGCATAATGCTGACCATTAATATTTCGAATTGCTGCGATTGCCAGTGATATTTCCCCTTGGTCTTCTTTGTTTTCTTTTTCTAAGGCCAGATTATAGGCTTTTAAAAAATTATCAAGTGCCGGTTGGAATTTTCCCTGATCATAAAACAAATTTGCTTTAAGGGTGTATCCTAGCGTAGGATAACTTTTATGATCACTATTTTCTGTAATTAAAATAATAGAATCTGCATAAGCTAATGCGAGCTGCGGCTCTTCAATAAAAAATAAATGATAGAATGCCCTTGCTAGTTCTATAGGATTATTTTCTTTCTTTGACTTGCTTACATGAATTCTGATTATATTTCGAAGTTCGTCAAATTTTGATGCTTCCGTTGCCTCTTCTTCCAGCATATGTAGTAGCTCATAAGAGGTAGCAATCGAATAATCAGAAGGTGACTTAGTATTTATAGTTTGTGAAAATCCCATCTGAGTTACACAAAATACAAATGCTAGGCAGATCAAGACCTGGAATCTAAAATATTGTATTAGAGAAGAGAAGATCATTCTTTATCATTTAAAATTCCTGATTTGACCATAAATGCCGAACTTGAAAAAAAACTCGGTCCATAACCGTTACTTCATTAAGCAAGATTTCAGCAGTACCTTTCAACTCTTGATGAAATTGCAAATTTTTACCATACGATGTCTTAAGGTGATCAATATCTAGATAAACAATATATGTAGGGTTTTTACCTGTTTTAGGTACTTCAGAAATCGATCCCACCTTCGCTCTTACCATGCCCCATTCCCGATATGGATAATTTTCAAGTTTCAAATTTACCTTTTGGCCGGCTTTAAGTTTACCAGAATTTCGTAATGGAACTTCACATTTCCCGATTAAGTTTTGCTGAATTAAAGGAACCACCGTGAAAATGTTTTCCCCTTCGGTAATATTCTGATACTCTCCCCAAACTTCGAAAAATGAAAGTCGTCCCTCAATAGGGCTTTTTAGAAGATATTTATCTTCCCATTCTGTAATGGAATTAAGTAAATTTTGTCTGGATAGCTCTAAATCCATCTCTAAATTATTTTTATTCCTAACAGAACTGTGAGTGGTAAGTTTTTGTTTGTTTTGAAATCCGCTATTTTCTAACTTCAACTGGTTAATTTCTTGTTTTATTAAATGAAATTGCCGTTGTACACTTAAAAGTTCTTTTTCTGTTGTTTCCAGATCCAGTTGAGATATCACACCCTTTTGAAACAATTGTTTATATCTACTAAAATTATTTTGAGAAACCTCCAGATTTCTTTCCATAGTAATTAATTCCTCTTTTTTGTTCTGAATTGAATTTTTCTGATTGAATAATTCTGCTTTGATCTGTTCATCATAAATATTAAAATCCTGAAGAGACTCATCTAATATCAATTGCTGATAATTATTCCAAAAAGTATTATAATACAATTGGATATCGCTTCCTAAATGCAGTTGTGGTGAAAAAGTTTTTGATAAATCTTCAAGAGAGTAAATTTCATCTAAGGAACTCTTTAGTTGATTTTTAAGATAAAGAATATCCTCTCTCTTTCCGTTATTTTCTAGTTCACCTAAAATAGCTCCTTTTATAACCGTATCTCCAGCTTTATAATTAATTGCCAAAATCTTTCCGGCATTTTTGGCTTTAATATGTGCTGGTGGGTTATCTGAAGTAATCATGACATTTCCTTCAACCACTTCATTAAATGGGAAGAAGGAAGCAAATAGGAGTACAAGAATTAACATTACAAAAATAAAGATAGTTCCGTTACGTAATACCCATCCAGGCTCCTTATCAAGCTCTCTAACTTTATTAGAATTAAACATTTTATAGTATTTATTTTAAAGTTGATTCTGTATTAATTGGTAATAAAAACCTTGTCGTGATAGCAGTTCCTGATGATTACCTTCTTCGACTACATTACCTTTATGCATTACTAGAATTTGATCCGCATTTTTTACCGTGGACAATCGATGAGCTATTATGACAACAGTTTTGTTTTTATAAAACTGATTTAAATTTTCAGTAATTACTTTTTCATTTTCCGCATCTAGGGAGCTCGTTGCTTCATCGAAGAACAGATAATCAGGATTCTTATAAATTGCTCTTGCAATAAGTAATCTTTGCTTTTCTCCTCCGCTTAATAGCTGGCCTTGCTCCCCAATTTTAGTCTGATATTTAAATGGCAGTTCATCAATGAAATCCGACAAATTCGCCAGTTTCACTGCTTTATCAATTTCGTTTTGGTTGACAGGCTCTTGGGATTTAGATTCAGTAATGTTTCTTTCTATGGTATCATTGAAAAGTATTCCATCTTGTAATACCGCGCCACAAACCTGTCTCCATTTATCTGCTTTAATATTCTCAAGATTTTGATCTCCAATGCTGATTTTTCCTTCAATGGGGTTATAAAGTTTTAGTAATAATTTCAGAAGTGTTGTTTTACCCGAACCACTGGCACCGACAATGGCAGTAACTTTACCTTGAGCTATAGTTATAGAAATATTATGAAGTATAGATCTTGAACTGATGGGATTGAATTTAAAACTTACATTTTTAAACACTATATCACCAGGATCCATATAAAATCCGTTATAAGCATTTTTAACTTCAGGTTCTTGATTATGAATTTCGGATAACCTATCTAAAGAAAGTCTAGCTCTTTGGTACCCGACAAGGAAATCCATACTGTTTGAAATGGGAACATATAAACTTCCCACGATAAATTGAATCGCCAGCATTGTTCCTAAACTAATTTCTCCAGCTATTACAGCCTTTGCAGACCAGAATATTATAAGGATACTCGTAAATTCATTTATAAATTTACCTCCATTGATTTGTGCCTGATCTACTCTCAAAATACTTGACTGCAGCCCAAAAAGCTGGGTTTGGTTGATTCTCCATTCAGATTTTCTTCTTTCCTCAGAATTATTTAGTTTGATTTCCAGAACACTTAATATTATTTGAAGGAATAAAGATTGGTCTTTTCGGTTTAAATCGAATAACTGATGATCTAGCACCTCCTTTTTCTTCATAAATAACAATGACCATCCCATAAACAAAATGGTTCCGGTAATAAAAATCATAAAAATAGAAGTATTAAAAATTCCCAGGATAATAGCAAAAATGAAAATTGTGAGTAGATCAAAAAGAATCGTTAGTGATCTTCCACTTAAAAATTCTTCTATTCTTTGATGATCATAAATGCGCTGCATAAAATCCCCGGTGGTTTTGGAATCGAAAAAGGCTATGGGAAGTTTTAAAATTTTATCAAGGTAATCGGAAATCATTGCGATTATAACCTTAGTTCCAATATGTAACAATATCCAATCCCTGATTATTCCTGAAGCAGATCTTACAAGAAATAAAAAAAGCTGTGCTATAACGATGAGGGATATAAAATCAATATTCTCGTAATTAATACCGTAATCGACGATGCTTTGAGTTAGAAAAGGTAATATTAACTGAACAACAGAAGCGATGAACAATCCTAAAAAAATCTGGTAGATATATTTCTTATATGGTTTCAGATAATCAATTAGAAATCCTAACCCCTGTGCTTTGTTATCTTCTAAATCTTGTATAGAAAAATTTTGATTAGGTTCAGCCAAGAGCAATACGCCTTCATTATTTTCTTCTACCCAGCTATTCCGAAATTCAGCATGAGAGTATTTCATACGTCCTAGAGCAGGATCAGATACAAAAACATTCCTTTTATCTGTTCTATACACTACCAAAAAATGATTGTTTGACCAATGAGCGATTGCAGGGAGCGGCACTTCATGAAGAAGCTCCTGAACAGTTGCCTTAATTCCTATAGAATCCATTCCTATTCTTTTTAAGGCATCTGAAAGACCTGCCAGAGACACACCTCCTTTTTGAAGACAAGATATTTCTCTTAGATAATTCAAATTATAATTTCCTCCATAAAAATCTGTAATTATTTTTAGGCAGGTGGGACCACAGTCCATCTGATCGAGCTGGCGATAAACCGGAAAATTATTAGCTCCAAACATATTATATAATTGAAAGTCAGAACACTAAATTAATTTAGAAAAATGATAACTGTAG
>JAGXIK010000036.1 GCA_024635715.1 Gillisia sp. | reverse complement strand
TGTGATTTTAGAAATTACAGGAGTAGCATTCTCTTTCCTCATTTTAGAAGGATGAAAATTTAAAATAGGTTCCAATAATTGCTTTAACCTATTCACAGTATTCTTTAAACGATGTTTTGATTTAGACTCTTCTTCAGCAATAGTATCCAAAGAGGTCAATAAAATATTAAGTGGTGTTCCAATCTCCTGATTCAAGTTGCTGTAGAATTTAGAACGTGCTGCCTTATTCTCTCTCTTTTTATGAATCCTGAAAAGATAAAACGGAATCACAATTAATGCAAGCAATAAAAGCCCGTAGATCACGTATGCTCCCGTAGACATCCACCATGGAGCTGCAATATTCATAGAAACTTCTTTTATAGAGCTCCATGGTCCATGCGCCTTTTTCCCCTTTACTAAGAAAGTATAATTCCCAGGTGCCAGGTTCGCATAATTCGCTTCATTTTGAGTACTCGGCTCGGACCATTCTGAATCTAAACCCTCTAATTTCCATGAATATGCCAATTGAGAATAATCTCCAGGCGTCATTCCGTAGAATTTTATATGAAAGGAATTCTGATCTGTTTCTAAATTCAACTTCTTGCCCGAACTGAAATTAGCTAAAGACTTTGTTCCTTCCTCTTTAGACCTCACATCTAATGACCCGAACAGGATATTAGGAACGGTTTCGGGTTTGCTCTTTAATTTATTCGGATTAAAAACACTTACTCCTTTTAAAGTTCCAAACGCCAGTTTATTATCTAATTGCGCAAAACTTCCTCTCGTAAAAACGGCACTTAATAGACCATCATCTTTATCAAAAACGCGTATTGTTGGATTATCTTCAATTACAAAATTTACCAATCCTTTATTTGTTCCTGCCCAAACTTCATTTCTACCATAGATCAACAAGCCTTGGATCCTGTTAGAAGGCAATCCCGCCTTTACATCTATAACCTTCACAGAGCCAGTTTGAGGATCGTAAATTACAATTCCCGCACCTTCTGTTGCCAGCACTATTTCTCCGGCTAAGGTTTCGCTTATAGCATTAATATTAAAATAAGGAAGGTTTTTGGTGTTAGGTTCCAATTTCTTTATTTGCTGAAATGTATTTGATCCGGTATGTATATTAAACACGCCATTTTTCCCAGCTGCAAGGACATCTCCATTAACTAATTGAGCCATGGCACTAATGCCTCGCAAAGTGAAACTTTTGATCTCATTATCAGGGCTAATGCGAGTTAGGTTTCCGTCTTCTCCCCCAGCCCATAGGTTTTTATTGGTGTCTACAAGTAAAGCGTTTACTTTTTGAAGCCCGGTTTTATTTGAGGCATCTGTAGAATATTGTGCTCTCAAAAATGTATTGATATTGATCTTATAAACTCCGTCATTAAAGGTAGCTACCCACATATGCATATCATCTGCCTGAAGATCTCTAATAATATCTGGAATTTTGCTCTGGTATTTAAATGAAAGGTTTTTTAAATGCTGCCAAGAATCAGAGCTTCTATTCCAAACACTCAAGCCCTCTCTAGTGCCAAACCAAACATTCCCGTTCTTGTCTTCTTCAATTGCGGTTGTAAAATTATCGGCAAGACTACTATACTTTTTAGGATCGTGCCGCAAGAATATAAAATTGTTCTGCTTAAGATTTATGGAGTTTATCTGACCTGTTACTGTAGAAACCCAAAGAGTATTGTATTTATCTAAAAACAATCCATTTAAACCATTATCAGACAATGACAAGTTATTTCCTTCTTCGTGTAAATAATGAGAAGTCTGTTTTAAATTTTCATTTAATATCAATAATCCATCTCCATTAGAAGCTATATAGACATTCCCAGCCTTATCCAAAGAAATATCTGCAATGGGCGTTTTTTGGGTAGAATAAGGAAGGCTATAAACTTTTTCTGGATTACTGAAATTCTTATCAATTTTAAATAATCCGTTTTCTTGTGTTCCAATTAAATAATATTCACCTGTAAATAATATGCTTCTTATATTAAAATCTTTATTACTTGAAAGTGGAATTTTTTTATAATGACCGGTATTTTTACTTAAGCTGAACAAGCCTTTTGAAGTTCCAAATACGATTCGTTTATCGACGGGAGCTAGTTTGTTAACAGATTGCATTGAAGGAAACGGTGAAATTAGCACCAATTGATTTTGGCTGAAGTTCCAGATTCCGCTATTGGAGCCTATCCATATTTTCCCTAATTCATCTTCAGCGATCTGCTGCACATTCGTTTTTGTATTTGCTCTTTCTGAAGGAATACTAACAAAAACATTTTTTTCCGGATCATAGCGATATAGCCCGTTTTCAGTACCTGTCCAGATGCGATTTTGGGAATCTATAAAGAGGGTATTAATTTGCCCCACATTTTCCGGCATTCCTTTAAATTGAGAATAAAATTCTGAAAAGAAGGAATTATAGCGTTGCACGTGATTATCTGATGCAATCCAAAGATTACCAATACTATCCTGTTGGATTTCATTTATTTTTTCAAAACTTTCATTGATCTCTGTAAGTTTTTCAATTCCCTGTATCTCTTGCGCAAAACAATCACTTATTGCATTCCCCAACAAAATAAGTGAACCGGCAAGAAATATTTTCAATTTAAAATTCCCCAAATCTTAAATATTTAATGTTGTTAATGCAAACAATTTACTGATAAGGCTAGAGATAATTAGCTGCTAACAAGAGAATTAAAATTGATTTATCAAGAGGTTATTAACCGAAATATATTCAGTATTTCAGAATAAATGAAATAAAAAACCACCTAAAAAAAAAGGTGGTTTAAAAATATTTTGAAATTCCGAAATTAACTGTTGTCTTCTACATCTGCATCCGGAGCATTTCTCTTTACTGAAGCGATCCCATTTTCCATAGCCGCAGCTGTATTATAAGATTCACTAACCCCTATAATTAGAGTATTAGTAGCTCTTAGATTAAAACGATAATTCCCATCTGCATCCTTCCTGTCGAAATTAGCATCATCCTGAGAATTTTTTCTAACAGACTCTATCCCATTTTCACAAGAAGGTTTCTGCCGGTATGCCTCACTACTTAGAATTACCTGTCCGTTTGTTGCTTTTAAATTAAATCTAAATTGACCAGAAGTATCTTTTTTAATTTCAAATTTTCCCATGTTTAAGTTTTAGTTATACTATAAATTAAAAAAAACACTCGGCACAATCAAGTTTTTATAAAAAGTATAACATTTTATACGTTTCAAACTACCTCAGTTATAATCTTTTAGAAAGAATAAATACCCCCACTTATTTCAGCAATAAACGAATTTGAATAAGACACATCTTTCCTATTTCACTAAAAAGTAAAGTTTTATTTACTTTTTGTAATTAAAACTTTACTTAATTATATATTAATTATATATTTGTAAAACAAACTTTACATAAAAACATTGTAATCATGAAAGAAAAGAAAGAACCTCGAGCTAAACTCGAAAGAAAAAATATTCTCAATCTCGCATTTTGGACTGGAGCATGGGTAATAACTATGGCAATAAGCACCTATGGATCAATATACATTTGGGAAAGCAATGCCCTACTTAGTGTATTGGCTATCTCTTTGAACTTTGTAGTTGGAATAGGAATGATTTTCTCAAACATTCGCCATTTGAATAGTTTAGACGAATTACAGCGCAAGATTCAGTTAGAAGCTATGGGAATTGCCCTTGGACTAGCCGTTGTGGGTGGTCTTGCTTACTCCTCATTAGATCAGACCAATATAATTGGTTACAATGCAGAGATCTCACATTTGGTAATATTAATTGGTATTAGCTATATGGCTGCAATATTAATTGGAAATTCTCGATACCGATGAAAAATAAGATTAAAGTACTTCGAGCCGAATATGAGTTGACTCAAGAACAACTTGCAGAAAAAGTAGATGTCTCCCGGCAAACGATTAATGCCATTGAAAAAGGAAAATTTGATCCCAGCTTACCCTTGGCCTTCAAAATTTCCAAGCTATTCAAAATGAGTATCGAAGATATTTTCCAGAATGAATAAGGAAATTGAAAATTAATAACCTATTTGAATAATTGAGATCAACCCATTAGATTTTCCCGTTCGTTTTTAGCCCGATTTTTTTTATTATGGTCATTCTTGTGATCTTTGTTGGGCTTATCGCGGAAATATTTTTAATCATCTCAATATTCTTCTAATATTTTAGATCACTCATTCAATTTTGAGTTATGATTTCTTAAGTCTAGAAGTAAGAAATTTTGTTAAAATAAAAATGAAAACTTCGCTTAAGCCGAAACGGTTGATTAATAATTTATATTAGTTTCGCGATAAGACCTTGGCAGCAATATTAAAACAAACAGAGAACTATGGAATATGATCTTTCTGAAATGATGTGCTTAGATATTTATCTATCCTCTTTGTCGGACGAAGAATATGGCAAAATCAAGCTTCAAATTAAACCCTCAAAAACTAAAGTTATGCCATTATTGAGTTGGGATATCTTTAACCAGCATTACTTCCAGACCAGTGAGAAACTGAAAATGGAAAAAGATATTAAAATGGTAAAATCATTTGCAGAAAAATCGAAATGGAAAAATGAGATCGATACTATTTTCAAAAACCAAGATTTTGAAGCTTTAATAATCACAGATGTAGAACAGAAAATACTTTGGGTTAATGATGGTTTTACCCAAATGACAGGATATTCTAAAACATTTGCACTTAATAAAAAACCTTATTTTTTACAAGGCATCAAGACTTCAACAAAGTCAAAGAAGCGATTTAGAAATAGATTAAATGATTTAAAACCGTTTACCGAAATTATAACGAATTACCGAAAAGACAATACCCCTTACGAATGCGAGGTTAAAATTATTCCAATGTATACCGAAAATGTAACTCACTTTTTAGCAATAGAAAAGCAAGTTGGATAAAATAGCAGAACGAATAAAAACTTCAACTTCAAAAATTTTTAAGGCAAAATTTCCGAATACAATAAATCTTATGACAGCCTATTCGTAGAAACAGCAAGAAAAATTGGATTACTATATAATTGCTTTATCAGTATCTACTATAGGTTTTTCAATATATAACAAATGGTCATTAGCAATGCGCATACCTTCTTGAAGCATATGATTTTGATAAGGCTTAATTTTTCTTTATTGCAAATTTATGTTTTACAGACCTATTGTATCTTGTTTCAATGGGAAGAAGATGGAACTGCCCGATTTCATTAGAAATAAAATCGGGCAGTTCCATTACTTTCTTTTTACAGAAATTTTATTCGTCCTTCACATCGTAACGATCAAGCATCATCACTTTGTCCCAAGCTGCAACAAAATCTTTCACAAAGCGCTCTTGCCCATCATCCGCTCCATAAACTTCCGCAATGTTGCGTAGTTGAGCATTGGAACCAAAAATTAGATCGCAGCGGGTAGCTGTGTATTTTGTAGTTCCGCTTTCCCGGTCATTGATGTTGAACAAGGTTTCGCTTTCACCTTGGGGAACCCACTTATAATCCATACTAGTTAGTACTCGGAAGAAGTCATTAGACAATTGCCCGGGGCGGTCAGTAAATACGCCGTGTTTAGAGTAATCGTAATTTTGATCTAATACACGAAGTCCACCTACCAGAACCGTCCATTCTGGTGCACTCAATGTTAATAGTTGAGCACGGTCAAGGAAGATTCGCTCTGATGGTACACGGTATCCTACTTTATCGTTGTGATAGTTTTTAAATCCGTCAGAAACAGGTTTAAGCCAATTGAAACTTTCCACATCGGTTAATTCCTGAGTAGTATCCAAACGGCCTGGAGTAAATGGAACTCCTATCTCAACTCCAGCATCCTTCGCTGCTTTTCCTATAGCTACGCAACCGCCAAGGACCACTAAATCTGCTAAAGAAACCTGTTTATTTCCGGATTGATTAGAATTGAAATCGCTCTGAATGCCTTTGAGCTTTTGAAGGACTTCATTGAGTTCTTCTGGTCGGTTTAATTCCCAGTTATTCTGAGGTTCCAGCGCTATACGAGCTCCGTTGGCACCTCCACGTTTGTCACTATGCCGATAAACGGAGGCCGAAGACCAGGCTGCAGAAACTAGAGCAGAAACTGTTAGATTGCTGCCCAATATGTGTTGCTTCAGTTTGGCGATATCAGAATTATCAATTAAATCATAATTTTGGGCCGGTAACGGATCCTGCCACAACATATCCTCTTTTGGTACTTCAGGACCCAAATAGCGATCTTTTGGCCCCATATCTCTATGTGTTAATTTATACCAAGCTTTTGAAAAGGCTTCTGTGAAGTAATCAAAATCATTTAGGAATTTCTCACATACTTTTCTGTATGCTGGATCTAATTTTAAAGCAATATCAGAAGTCATCATCATCAAATCGTCCATTTTACCATCTAGATGTGCATCAGGAGTTTTTGGAGCACTTGGGTCTTCCGGAGTCCACTGTATGGCTCCGGCTGGACTTTTTTTCTTTTTCCAATCAAATTTGAACAGGTTGATCAGGTAGTTATTGTCCCATTTAGTAGGGTCGGGCGTCCAAGCACCCTCAATCCCGTTGGTCATCGTGTACTGGCCAAAGCCAGTGCCTTCAGGGTTTTGCCAGCCCATACCCATGGCTTCAATAGGTGCTGCTTCTGGTGCTGGACCTATGTTATCAGGGTTTACCATTCCGTGACTCTTTCCGAAAGCATGTCCACCTGCAATTAAAGCTACCGTTTCTTCATCATTCATCGCCATGCGCTTAAATGATTCCCGAATTGCTC
>JAGXIK010000035.1 GCA_024635715.1 Gillisia sp. | reverse complement strand
TTATAAAAAGTTTGTAGATAAGTAGAATAACATACGTTAAATCAACTAAGGTTGCTGCCCGAATATCTGAGATTCTTGATTTTTCACTAACTACCTTCTGAATTTTATCGCCACGTAAATAAAATAACAAACCAAGCCCAGCAAAAATGGTGGTTGCAAAAATTATAAATTGAGTGAGTGTTTGTTGTCGTGGTAGATATACAGCGATATTCGCACCATCCTGCATTACCCAAACCGCCCATAAAGACCCACTTACTACCCATTGTAAAACACTCCATCCCTGATGAAATTTTCTGCTTTTAAAGAATTTTTTTATCAAGTTATATGAGAAATACCACACTGCAAATGACAAAATAAATGCCATTGCATAGCCCGATAAACTCTTAATTACTACAGATGTTATTCCAGATGTATCTGCACTGAATACCGATAAAATAAGGAATGTAGTAGAAACCGGCATTCTTAATCTTGTTAAGATCAATAATACCAAAGGAGCTATTATCTGAAAAAAGCTAAAATTGTCCGGATGAGGATATTTGGTAGTCCCATCGGGTTTTAAAAGTCTTTGGAAGGTGACATCTCCGTCAAAATAAAGCCAACTAAAAATAACTGTGGCAAGAAATATTCCTCCAATATAAAGCCATAACACCCACCAACGACGGGTTTTATTACTTTCAATAAATGTCCCCAAAGACTGGATACTATCATTTGCAACTGTTGCATAAGCAGCAAAAAAGAAACCAAGCCACATTGCCGCCTGACTATTTCCTGTGAAAATTCCAGCTAAAACAATTCCAATAATTATTAGCGCCAAGAATGCCTTTTCCTGAATCATGAAATCTAAAATATTCAAGTATGGGCGTGATCTATCGCTTCTCTTAAACTTTGTCATCTAGCTAGGGTATTTGTGTTTAACAGGAAATAAAAATTATTGAATGTATGTTTTTTTGATTTTTTAATCGGGTTCAAAAATAAACTTTTTAAATTAATAAGGAATTATTAATTTACCAAAGGTCTTAATTGACATTCCAAACAAACAACACTTTGTATATTAACATATTACAAAAAACAAAAAGGGCTGTTCCAGAAGAACAGCCCTTTTATATTGATTAATTATCTGCTAATTATAATCGAATTTATAAGTTGCTCCAGCCATTACTTGAATCCCTTGAACCGGAAAATTAGACCAGCGTTCGTAGTTATCTCCTAATAAGTTATTTCCTTTTGCGAAAATGGAAAGTTGATCGTTAAATCTGTACCCAAGATTTACATTTAGATCTGTAAAACCATCCAAAGTGATCGTTCTACTTTCCAATCCACCAATCATGTTTATTGTTTCTTCTCGATCTTTTCTTTCTCCTGTATAAAATAAGTTAGCACCAGCAAACCATTTTTCAGTTATCTGATAGTCCATTAATAAAGAAGCTTTCATTTCTGGTAAATTCCATGCTTCAGCTTCGAATTCAGAATTATAACTAAAGAAAGATCCATTCAATCCTAATTTAAAATCCCTATTCACATCTACATTAATCTCTCCGGAAAATGATAGCGTGTTTATATCATCATAAACAACTCCAAATGAATTTCCGTAGGCATAATCCTCTGTGCTAGAAGTGTTGCTTAAATTAGCTAGATATAATGCTCTATTGATTTCTGAAGCGTAGCCTCCTTTAAGGTTATAGCCAATGCTATTAGTAAGTTTTCCTTTTGCTCCAAAATAAGCATCATAAGATTTATCTGTAGGTGCAATATTCAAGGTTGGAGAAACATATGGGTTTTCCTGAGCAAAGCTATAGTAGGTATTCTGGCTTAAACTTCCTTCTAATCCAGCATATGGGATAAAGTAATCTCCAGCCAACCTGTAACTTGCTGTAACCTGAGGATAAATATAAAAACTATTATCACTATTTTCTGTATCTAATCCGTAGACAAAAGAAGCACCTAAATTCAAAGTAAGATCATCTCTCAAAATCAATAAACTAGGTGTAATCCCGAAGATCATTTGAGAATAATTCAGCTCATTTGGATCGTTAAAACCTTTATCGAATTTCCCGCTTAATACATCTGCAAAAACTTTTGTGTTTATTAATTCGTCTGCAATGTTAACTTCAAAAGCTCCATCGGCTTTAAAATTATGTTCCGCAGAATCATAAGAATCTCCAAAATATCTGTAGTTCGCCGATGCCTTATTAAGGAAAGAATCATATAATTCCAATTCCCCTCCAAGACTTCCAGAAAAGTAATTCTGCTGAGGATCTATAGCAGTAATTAATTCATTAGTCAATCTGGTTTGCTCTGGTAACCCGTACCAGTTGAATAATTGATGCTGTAATCCTAATTCGGTATTCCAAGAACTTTTCTTGTTTCTGGAACTGTAGTTCAAATTAAGTTCTGTGTCATAAAATTTATCATCCAATCTCACATCTTCTATCCCGCCTTGAGAAGAATTATGGGTAAGATACACGCCAAAATTATCACTTTTACTAATTTCCAAATTACTGTAAAACTCAGCCAGAACATTGGAATAGGTTCCAAATCCAAGCGTGATATAATTATCATATAATTTTATTCTTTTATCTTTTTCAACTTTCGTTGCTCTTCCTTTGGAAGGTGTAAATGTTGAGGCCACGGGCACAGAAAAAATACTATATTTAATAGGTTTCTTTTCTAAACTTACAGAATCCCCTAAAACTGGAGTTTCCTTAATTTTAAAAGCATCGTTTACTGAAGGAGTATAAGGCTTCACAACAATCACCGTTTCGTTACCCAAAGGTTTATCCTGAGCCACCAAAACACCGGTAAATAAAAATGACAATAAAAACAGACTTCTTTTAATTGAAGGGGTTTGCATATTGAGGTACTTAAATGTTAGTTTGATAATATTAGTTTCTAGTGTCTACAGAAGCGTTGGTCTTAGCTTCCATCGCCTTAATTTTATTCAATTCGGTTTGTGCTTCTTTAACCACATCTGGATAATCCTTAAAATTCTTGATCACATTATCCAAAATATAGGTGGCTTGGTAAGCATCTTTTAAAGCATAGAAATTCTTGGCCATTACAACCAAGCCTTTTGCTCCATAGAATTTATAACCAGAATAATCTTTAGCTAATTTTTGAACAGATTCATTAGAAGCTTTAAAATTGGATGCTTTATTTTTAAAATAAGCATCGTAATAAAGTGCTTCTGCAGCCAATTCTCCAGTTGCTATTTTAAGTACTTCTGCATAGGCATTCTTAGCCTTGTTCTCATCACCAGTGCTAAATGCAGATCTGGCAATGATCACTTGCGCATCAGATTTCACGTTGTTTTCTATGGAAGAATTTTTAAGCACTTTTTCAGCATAAGAAACCGCTTTTCCAAAATCTTTAAGCTCATAGTAAGATTTCATGAGGTTAGACTGTGCGTAGATCACATTCTGATCGAAATCTGCTTCGTTTTCTAGTCTTTGCAACAATGGCAAGGCATCTTGATAGTTTCTTTTCTCTAAATAGATCTGAGATAATCTTGCCAAGGCTTGTTCAGAAAACTCACTTCTTGGTTTGTTTACCACAAACTTGTAATTAGAAATAGATTTATCCTTTTGATCGTCTCTAAAATAAAGCTGCGCTAAATAGAAGTTACTTTTCAAAGAATTTAATCCATTAGGAAAAGTTTGAAGATATTTCTCGAATCCGGTTTTTGCAGCAGCTGTATTGTTATTCAAATATTGTTTTTCTGCAGCTTCAAAAGTGGTATTATCAAGATCGGCATCGGTAACTTCCACAAAATCTATATTTCTTACCCAAGCAGCGTATTCATCAGTCTTTCCAAGATCTATATAGATCAACCTTGCAGTAGTAACCGCTTGTAAAGATTCTGGTGTATTTGGATAATCTGCAACTACTTTCTTGAAACGCTCCAAGGCTTTGTTAGCCTGATCTCCATTATAGTAAATAAGACCTTGTTTTAACATAGCCTGAGGTACAAAAGCACTTCCCGGCACATCACGAATCAATTTATTATAGGATTCTATACCTTTTGAAGTATTATTCATAGCTACATATGTGTTTCCTAATTCATACATCGCATCATCTCTATAAGAAGAGCGTGGATATTTATTAGTAAAACTACTTAGCTCTTCGATCTTGCTTTCGTTTCTATCTACAAAACCATAACTAATAGCTTTTTGATAAGCTGCATAATCTGTATTTCCAAGATTCATATCTATAGCTTTGGTATAAGCTTCCATTGCTGGCCAGTATTTACTTGTCACAAAATAAGTATCTCCCAATCTTGTATAAGCATCATTCCTCCTAGCATTATCTTTTTCAGAATTATTAGCGTATCTATTAAAGAAATCGATCGCTTTTCCATATTCCTTTTGTTTAAAATAGCTATATGCAATATTATAATCTAGGTTTTCTTTTTCAGCTAAACCTGCACTCCCACTCATGGAGTTAAACTCCTGATATCCTCTTAAGGCTTCCTGCATTCTATTCAAATTGAAATCGCTTTCTGCTTTCCAAAAAACTGCTTTTGCAGATATTTCCGGATTCACTCTATTCTTTAGGGCTTTTTCGAAATTGATACTCGCATTTCTATAATCGCCATTCTCGTATAATTCAAGTCCGTAGAAATAAGCCACTTTTTGATAAGCTCCCTTATCGCTGAAGTTCTTATTGGTTTCCAACAATTCCATCGCTTTCTCATAATTCTTAGAAGTGATAAAAGAATCTATAAGCAAAGTTTCCATTTCAGATTTTACTGGAGTGTTTGGATATTTATTTAAGTAATTGATGATCACTTCAGAAGGACTCATATAACTATTTCCAACTTCATAACTCAATTTTGCATAATTCAAAAAAGCGTCCTCTTGCAATTTGGCATCAAAATCCATTTCGCTTGCATTCTTAAAAGCATTAAGTGCCTCCTGTTTTTTTCCTGAATTTAAATAAGACTGCGCTAGATGGTAATATGCATTTTGAGCAATGCTGTTGTTCCCATCTATAATCTTATTAAATTCTGAAATAGCACTTTCGTAGTCTCCTTGCTTGTAATAAGCATATCCCAATTGGTAATAATCGGTATTCGTCCATTTTCCTCTTAAACCTTTATATTCTTTTAAATAAGGAATGGCTTCCTCATATTTACCAAGATTGAAATAGCTCTCACCAATAATTTTATTGAGCTGAGAAATCTCACCTCTATTTGCTTTTGGTAGTTGTTCTAATCCTAAAGCGATCGCTTTTTCAAAATTTCCAAGCTTAAAACTCATATCACTTTGGAAATAAGAAAGGTTTTCAGAATATCTATCTTCCCCTTTTACTTCTTCAAAAAGTTCATTTGCCTGCTCATAATCATCACCTTCATAAGCCATATATCCTAAATAATACTTGGCCTGAGAGCCATATTCCTTAGAATCGCGCACTTTATTCAAATAAGTTGCAGCCTGTTCAAAATCATTTGAAGAATAATAAGCATACCCATTATTAAAATAATAACGCTCCTTGTCTTTCCGGCTCATCCCCTTTTCATCTACCTTATCATACCACTTCCTGGCATAAGAATATTTTCCGGTTTGGAAATAATAATCGGCTACGTCTATTAATGCTGTATTTCTTTTAGTTGAAGTTGGATAACGCTCTACGAAATCCTCCATTAACTTATCTGCACCAGGCTGTCCTAGTCTTACTGCAGCATTTGCAATATAATAGGCACAGTCTGAAACTGTTTTTTCATCTTCGGCTTTATCCTTCACTTCATCAAACAAGGTTTGAGCCGGTAAATACTGCTCATTATTGTAAAGCGCTAAGGCCTTATTAAACTTTACCAGATCGTTTGTATTGATAGCAGATTGCTGTGCAAAAAGGGAAGAAAAAAATAAGAAGAAACCAACAAAAAGGGATGCGGAATATCGTGTCATTAATTTTTTTTTAGGTTGATGAATCAAAGATACTTAAACACTTATTTCATAACGCAACATCGATGTGATAATTATGTTAATATAAAAAAAAGTGTTTTGGGACTTTACAAAATTAGCCAGTCTTATATGTTTTCTCTAAATAAAATGCTTTGTAGAGAATCTTATATGTCATCTAAAAAGAAATATCAGAAACAGATGAAAAATGTATATTTACCAATAATTTTAACCTATATAATCACAATCCTACCGTATGTCTAACATTGTCCTAGAATTAAAAAATGCAGCAATCTATCAGCGAGAGAGTTTGATTTTATCTGAAGTAGATGTAACCATCAATAAAGGGGATTTTGTGTACTTAATTGGAAAGACCGGAACCGGAAAAAGTAGTTTTATGAAAACACTTTACGGAGATCTTCCGCTTACTGAAGGAGAAGGAAGCATAGTAGATTATAATCTTAGAACTCTAAAGGAGAAAGACATTCCGTTTCTTAGAAGAAAACTAGGAGTGATTTTCCAGGATTTTAAATTGTTGAATGACAGAAATGTTCGTGAAAACCTAACTTTTGTATTAAAGGCAACCGGTTGGAAAGAAAAACCATCTATGGAGCGAAGAATAGATGAAGTTTTAGATAAAGTAGGAATGAAAACCAAAGGTTTTAAATTCCCTTATCAGCTATCTGGTGGAGAACAACAACGAATCGCTATTGCCCGTGCCCTTTTAAATGACCCAGAATTAATACTTGCCGATGAACCTACCGGAAATCTTGATCCACAAACCTCTGTAGAAGTGATGGAAGTATTGCAGGAAATAAGCAAGAACGGAAATACCATTTTAATGGCAACTCATGATTATGCCTTACTGTTGAAGTATCCTTCTAAAACATTAAAATGTGATGGAGAACGTGTTTTTGAGGTAGTGCAGAAATCTTTATAATTATTGTCATTCTGAGCCTGTCGAAGAATGCTGAATACTCTTCTAAAATTCTAATAGCTCTTGGCGAATCATAAAAATTGATAATGTCATTCTGAAAGCAGTGAAACGGAATGAAGAATCCCTTTTTTAAAATTTAAGATTTCTTCTTTTAAGACCCTTCGACATGCTCTGAGTGACATTTGATTCTTGTCATTCTGAGCCTGTCGAAGAATGTTAAACAACGAACTCACTTCTACAATCCTGATAACTATTGACTCAGCATAAAAATTGGTTTTGTCATTCTGAAATAGTGAAACGGATTGAAGAATCCCAAAGAACCTGTTTTCTTAAAAAACGAGATTCCTCCTTTGTAGGAATGACGAATTTAACAACCACACCCTTCGCCAGGCTCAGGGTGACAACGAAGTTTTTTTGTCATTCTGAAAGAAACGAAGTGGATTGAAGAATCTCAGCGAAACAATTTTCCTTTCAGAAAAGATTCCTCCTTTGTAGGAATGACACCGCACCCGCAATAAACGTCAAGCTGAACTTGTTTCAGCTTCCAATAAGTTCCCAGATCCTGAAATAAATCACCATTGACGTATTTTATACGTTACTGATTTATAGCTAAATATAGTATCTAATTCCTTAGCCATTTTTTAATATGCTTTTTGTTCTCATTGCGGTAATTCCAAGAATCTGTAAAACACTCCCTTTGGTCTATAAAGCTTTGATTAATTTTAATGATTGTTCATTTTTTTGTTTGTCCAAAAAAACGG
>JAGXIK010000173.1 GCA_024635715.1 Gillisia sp. | reverse complement strand
TAGATGGTGAAGTATTTAGTGTGTTTCAATTAATTTCAATGTTAATCATTTTATTGGGTGTTTTTCTTGTAAATAGATCCAAGAACCTATATTCTAAAAACAAAAAAGCCGACCAATAATGGCCGGCTCTTTCAACATTAACAAAAAGATTATTCCATAAAATCTTCATCAGATACTCCTTCATTCACCTTTAAGGCAGATACCTTAAATTCAAATGTCTGAGGTCCCATTGACTGAGATACTGTAAATGGAAATTTAATGCCATTCACTACTTGGTAATCGCTATAAGTAACAGGAATTTCCATAGTTTGATCTCCTTGAGAAACTTTACTTACAGACTTAACTTTCAATCCGCTTTCTACATTGTAGTAAGCTGTTTTGTCTTCAGATAAAGCTACAACATAAGCATCCTTACCATCAACTGACTCGATACCCATTACTTTTGCATCTTTAGTGTCTAATTCTGGAAATGGATTAGCATCTGCTTTCGCTGCTATTAATTGCTTTTCTGTAAAAGGTATTTTTTGACCTTGAGCAACTGTAAATCCAGTTTCACCATTGTACACTTGCTTACTTAGCACATTACCGCTCATAGCGATTTTTTGAGAAGACTTTCCGTTAGCAGTCTTAACCTCAAGATCTAATTTTTGACCTTGAATTTCTGCTTGAGCAACCATCATAACACTTTCTGCTTTAGAAACTGCTTCTTTTCCACCAATCGCTTTAATATAATTTGTAAAAATACTTTCAGCATTTACTGAAGCGTCTACAGTTTTATTGAATTCTGGTCGGTCTATTACTTCACCGTAAGTATTGTAATATTTAACAGGCACTTTAACACCATTTAATTTTACCAATTCAAGATTTTCTGCAATTTCAGCTCCTTTTCCTGCAATTACAATTCTCATATTATTAGTACTGTAATATTTGTTTGCTACTCTTTTAACATCTTCTGCTGTAACGTCATTTATGTTTTTTAAATAGTTTTCGTAGAAATCTTTAGGAAGATCATTAGTTTGAATATTAAGAGCATAGTTAGCAATTGTTTCTGGTCTCTCTAATCTAGTTATAAAATCTCCCGCAAATTGGCTTTTAGCATCCTTCAATGTTTGAGGGTCTACTAATTCTGATTTGATCCTATGTATCTCCTTCATAGTTTCTACCACCGCACTATCGGTAACAGCATTTCTTACACCTGCAGAAGCTATAAATCTTGATGCATATTTATCAGCTCCAGTAGATGTTCTAGCACCGTAAGTGTAGCCCTTATCCTCTCTAAGATTCATGTTTAAATAACTTCCAAAACTACCTCCCAGAATCTGGTTCGCAACTAATGTTGCAAAGTAATCTTCATCATTCATTTTAAGATTAATGGTGTTTTGAATTTTTAATTCACTTTGAACAGCATTAGGCATATCCACAAGATTAATCTCAGTTAAAGAAACATTAGATACTTCTGGAAGTTGTTGCTCTTTTGGTGCAATTCTATTCCATTTACCAAATTCTTTTTTTATTAGATCTTTGACTTCTGAAGTTTTTACATCTCCTATAATTACCAAGTAAGCATTTTTTGGGGCGAAATACGTATTGTAATAAGTCTCAACATCTTTTAAAGTTACAGCTTCTGTATTTTCAACAGTTGCAAACTCTCCATAAGGATGACTTTTCCCATATGCTAAAGCTGAACTTACTCTATTGGCAATTGCACCAACATTTTTTTCGTTTGATTTGATACTTTCTATTAATTTAGTTTTCTCTGAATCAAATTCTTTTTGGTCAAATTTTGGATTTAAAGCTCCATCAGCCATTAGCTCAATTATTCTAGGAAAGAATTTAGAGAGAGTTCTAGCAGATACACTTTCTGAACCAAAATAAATATTTGCTCCTAAGAAGTCGACTTCTTCATTAAATGCATCCTTTGTCATTTTTTGAGTTCCACTACCTAGTAAAGCAGAAACAAGACTTGATGTTGCAGGTTTATCTTTTTCAGTATGAGGTTTGTTATCTATAATTAAATTAGCAGTTACCCTAGGTAATTTATGGTTTTCAACCACTAAAACACGTAGCCCATTTTTTAATTGAAAGGTTTCTGGTTCTCCAAGATTAATTGAAGGAGCTGGGCCTGGTTCTGGTTGTTTGGATCTGTCTATTTGCGCAATGGCACCAGTGGTCATTAGGCAAATTAATAAAACTGTGAATATATTACTTTTCATATTTTTCATTTTTAAGGTTATTCCTTAGCGCTTTCAGCTAAGTAATCTAATTCCAATCTTTGATCTTTATTCAAATATTTTTTTGCTACTTTTTGAATATCCTCTCTAGTTATATTTTGGTAAATTTTAATCTCTTCGTTAATCAAATTAGTATTACCATAAAGCATATTGTAAGTGGCTAAAGATGAAGCGATCCCTTCAACGCTGCTGTTTGAATTAACAAAATTGTTTTCAAATTTATTTTGTAGCTTTTGATACTCTTTTTCTGATATAAGCTCTGATTGTAATTTTTTAATCTCTTGGTCCATAGATGTGGCAAGATCTTCTAAAGGTGTATCACCTAAAGGTAAAGCTCCCATAACATAAGTTCCGTAATCCTCTTGAGATCTAGGGAAAGCTAAAACCTGTAATGCAATTTTATCATCATCTACCATTTTTTTATACATCCTAGAACTCTTCCCATCTGTTAGTATTGAGGAAATCATTTCTAGTACGTATGCATCTTTTTCTTTCATTGAAGGAGTGCGATAAACAAATAATTTAGCAGGAATCTGAATATTACTATCATATTCTGTAGCAACGATTGTTTTAGTAATCGGTTCTTCAGAAATGTTAATACGGTCTACTTTTTCACCTTTTGGAATATCACTAAAATATTGTTCTATTAAATTTTTGGTCTCATCTAAGTCTATGTTTCCCGCAACAACTAAAGTGGCATTATTAGGGCCATAGTATTTATCGAAGAAATTATTGAATTCTGACAACTCAGCGGCGTCAAGATCCTCCATTGTTCCTATAACAGAATTTTTATACGGGTGTTTATCAAATACGTATTTATTGATTCCGGTAGCATAAATAATCTTTCCATAAGGGGCATTATCTATACGTGAGCGTTTTTCCTCCTTAACAACTTCGTTTTGAGTGTCTACTCCTATTTTATTAATAATTGGATGTAACATCCTTTCAGACTCCATCCATAAACCTAGTTCCAAATTATTAGAGGGAAATGTCTCATAATAATATGTTCTATCTTGAGTTGTGTTGGCATTATTACGTCCGCCATTAGCTGAAACAATTTTGAACCATTCTCCTCGTTCAACATTTTCAGTACCTTCAAATAATAAATGTTCAAAGAAATGGGCAAAACCTGAGCGACCAGCCTCTTCATCTTTAGCTCCTACGTGATACATTACTCCAGTTGTTACAACTGGGACAGTTTTGTCTTGATGCAGAATAACGTGTAGTCCGTTATCTAGATCGTATTCTGTAAACTCAACTTCTTGTGCAAATCCGGTTGCTCCCAGAAGCAGCGCACAGACTGATAATTTAATTTTGTTGATCATTTTTTTAATGGGTTTTTTTAATGTGCATTATAAGTAGTGCAAATTGCAAATTTGTTACATGAATACCCACCAAATATCTCGGGTTATATTAATTTTAATAGAAATATTTCACTAATTGTTAAAATTAACAGCTTTTTAGGGAGAATACTGCCTGTTTTTTTGGAACTTTACTCCTATCATAAAAGAATTGAACATGAAAAAATTTAAAATTCCTATTAAATACGGGATTGCAATTTCGGCAGGATTAATTGCCTACTTTTTAGTGCTATCTCTATTTGATGCACATAAAAACCCGTTTTTTAGCTTATTTAATGGGGTGATTATGGCTTTCGGAATGTATGAGGCTATTAAGCATTATAGGGTAGAGAAAGGTTCTAAATTTAAATATCAAAAAGGATTTATGACCGGACTTCTTACCGGTTTCAACGCAACCATAATATTTACTCTTTTCTTCGGAATATATTCTACTGAATTGAATCCTGGATTCCTTAACGAGCTACTTAGTATGTGGCGAAGTGATTATGATACAAGTGTGGGGATTATTTTATTTGTTGTTGCAATAATGGGTTTTGCCACTAGTTTTGTACTTACCTTGGCATTTATGCAGCTTTTTAAAGACTCTTGGAATACGAAAGAAGCCAAAAAGCACACTTTAGGAAATTAATCAAAGACTTTGTGAATTAATTATTTAGAAGTATATTTGCACCCGCTTGTGGAAATTTCACAGGTGGTTTATTTAAAATAATTAATTAATAAATACGCTATGTACGCAATTGTAGAGATAGCAGGGCAGCAATTTAAAGTTGCAAAAGACCAAAAAGTATTTGTAAACCGTTTAGCGGGAGAAGAAGGAGACAAAGTTTCTTTTGACAAAGTTCTTCTTTCAGGCGATGGTGACAATATTACTTTAGGCGCCCCAGCTATAGACGGAGCTTTGGTAGATGCTAAAATCACCAGACACGTTAAAGGAGACAAAGTTATTGTCTTTAAAAAGAAAAGAAGAAAAGGATACCGTGTGAAGAATGGTCACCGTCAATCCTTGACCGAAATTTCTATTGTTGGAATCACACTTTCAGGTGGAAAGAAATCTTCTTCTGCTAAAGCTGAACCAAAGAAAGAAGCTCCAAAAGCTGCTCCTAAGGCAAAAGCAAAAAAGGAAGTTGAAGTAAGTGAAAATCTAGTAACTCGTGCTGAGCACCGTGTAGAAGGAAACGTTGAGATCAACGTAGATAAACTTCTTCATAGTATAGGGACTGCTGCTAAATCTGATGCTGATGACTTGAAAGAGATCAATGGAATTGGACCTGCTTACGAAACTAAATTGAACGAAATAGGTATTTATACTTATGAGCAAATTAGCAAGTTAAAAGCTGCCGATAGAGAAGAACTTTCTGCTATCGATGGTATTACCCGTGAGAAGATAGAATCTGAAGAATGGGTAAAGCAAGCTAAGGAATTGCTTAAGAATAAATAATAAAATACTAACTAGAAAAACTATAAGCCATGGCTCACAAAAAAGGTGTTGGTAGTTCCAAGAATGGTAGGGAATCCGAATCAAAACGTTTAGGCGTTAAGATTTTTGGAGGACAAGCCGCAACTGCTGGAAATATCATCGTTAGACAAAGAGGCTATACACACAATCCAGGTGATAACGTGTATGGAGGAAAAGACCATACTTTACATGCTAGAGTAGACGGTCTTGTAAAATTTACAAAAAAGAGAGATAACAAATCTTACGTTTCTATCGAACCGTTTGAAGCATAATTGATCTTTTATACTTATTAAAAAGCCCTTTCTGGAAACAGAAAGGGCTTTTTTTGTATTTTTAAATGTAAAGAAATTTATAAGTCATGAATTTTATAACTATCCTGAATACTCCAAATGCTTTCCAGATAGCTATTATTAGAAATTTGTTCGATCTGGAGAATATTCAATATAGAATACCCGACGAATTTGTGAATATTGCGGCAGGAATCGGAGGTCTTGGAATCACTGGGATGCGAGTTCAAGTTATTGAAGAAGATTTAATAAGGACTAAAAAAATATTAGAAGGAGTAAGTATTCTTTAGCATCCAAACTTGCCTTCAAAAAGCCTTAAATAAAAAGGCCCCTTTTTATTAATATGCCAATGGCATTAGTATCTGTAATACTCAGGTTTAAAATATATAACTGTTAAGCCTAACAAATCGGTAAGAATTTTATATATTTCCACCGGAGTCCAGAAACCATAAACGGGGCGTAACCTGAAAAGCCTTATGAGTAAGGGAATATTAAACTACCAACCAATGAAAATTAAAAGTTTATTACTTGTCATGATCGCTGTCATGACGCTAAGCAGTTGTTCGATGAGGCTTGTTGATTTTACTGTCATCAGCTCTAAAAATGTAAATCTAAACATTGACCGCGCTCAGGGAGTAAAAACCGAAGGGAAAAAATCTTATTTTTTGGGATTAGGATGGAACATTAAGGACGCGATGGATATAGCTCTTGAGAAAGCTGGACCGGAATACGATCTTCTAATTGATGGTGTTGTAAGATATGGCAGCTATCCTTTCGTTTCTACTATAACTGTAGAAGGAACTGCTGTAAGTTCAAGAAAAATGGTAGCCGCTTTGGGTGAAACAGGTTTTCAAGAATGGTTGAAAGGTGAGACAGTCCTAACTCAAGAAAATGCAGTTGTCATTTCTGAATAAAAACTTGTTCATTAAAACAATTAAGAAAGCCCCGAAATTTCGGGGCTTTCTAATATCTCAAATCTAAAGTCTAATATCTATTTAGTATCTGTAATACTCAGGTTTAAATGGTCCTTCTACAGTTACACCAATATATTCTGCTTGATCAGTAGATAATTCTGTTAACTCTACTCCAATTTTTTCCAAGTGCAGTTTAGCTACTTTTTCATCTAAATGCTTAGGAAGCATATAAACTTCATTTTCGTAGTTGTCAGCATTTTTCCAAAGCTCTATTTGTGCTAAAGTTTGGTTGGTAAATGAATTACTCATTACAAAACTTGGGTGTCCAGTTGCACAACAAAGATTTACCAATCTACCTTCAGCTAGTAAAATAATATCTTTTCCGTTTATGGTATATTTATCTACCTGTGGCTTAATAGTATCTTTAGTGTCCCCAAAGTTTTCGTTTAACCAGGAAACAGCGATTTCATTATCAAAGTGACCAATATTACAAACAATAGTTTTGTCTTTCATCGCTTTAAAATGCTCACCTCTTACAATATCTTTATTTCCTGTAGTGGTAATAACGATATCTGCTGTTG
>JAGXIK010000034.1 GCA_024635715.1 Gillisia sp. | reverse complement strand
CAAAGGTTTTATCTAAAACAGGAGTGAATTCATTCGTGCAATCTTTTAGAAATTCAGCGAAATTTGATTTGTACATGAGCTATTTTTTTCAAAAATAACTTATTTTATATACACGTCGCTAAAACTTGCATTTATGTTAACACTTCCATTTCCATCCTTAGCTTTATAGTATCCATTAAGGATCTCGTTATCATAAGATTTGGTCGCTTTAATAGAAGGTGTTTTTGGATATTCAATATTGCTTTGAGTGCCGTTGTAATTGAAATTTAAAGCAGCGCTAGGTAAAGAAAGTCTTAAGTCACTATTTTCTAAAGTAATGTCTAGATTTTTAAATCCCGATCCCAATTTCCCTACAGTAAGTTCGCCAAAGGTTCCCGAAAGTATTCCGGTTTCAGTTATTTCCTTTATGCTTACATCACTGGAATTGGAGATAAGTTTAATACTTTTTACTTTCCCTATTTCGCAGTTTTCCACATAATTGGTTTTAAGCACTCCATAATTCCAAATATTCACATTTATTGGACTGTATGATACTTTAACTTCTGTTTTCTCGCCTTCAATGATATTGGCAGTTAGTTTACTGTGAGATAAATTCGCTTTTAAATTGGTAGTTTTTTCTCCCAATTTTAATTCACCATATCTCACATCAAGATCTAATTTAGCATTTCTGGGGATTTTGATTTTAATGATCCGCTTGCCTTGAGAAGAAGATTTGGTTGTTTCCTTTTCACCTCCTTTAAAATTTTGTTTTCCTTCCATTTCTTTACCAAAGTTCTCTCCCCAGTTTTCCATTTTTTTTCCAAAATCTTCACCCCATTTTTCCATATCCTTTCCAAAATTCTTCTCGAATTTTTCACCCCAAGCTTCCATTTTCTTTTCAAAATCTTTCTCCCAGCCCTCAGAGTTCTTCTCGAATTGTTTTCCCCAAGCTTCCATAGATTTTTCGAAGTCCTTTCCGAAATTCTTCTCCATTTTTTTCTCCCACTTCTCCATATACTTGTCCCCATCTTTCTTATAGGCATCATAATCAAAGTCCATATTCCCTATCTTCTCATGGAATTCTGCTGGCAACGGATTTTTACTGATGTTCTCCAACATAGGCGCTATCATATCTGTCATCATTGGTCCTAAGATATCTTGCAGTTCTCCCATAGATTCCGTCAAAGAAGAAAGATCCATATCTATATTTAAATTCATTGCAGTCCCACCACCAGAGATGATCTCAATTTTATCTGAACTCCCTGAAGTTTCCAGTTTCCAGCTTTCCAAAGCTTTTTTAGCATCTTCGCTTTTTAAATTTCCTGGTTCCAGATAGGCTTCTATAGCTACTTCATTCTTATCCCAATTCTCGATAATTATATTGGTATATTTTGCATCTATCCTTACAGAAACATCCTGTTTCGTTTTATAAGTCTTCTCAAGTTTTTTAGTTTGAGCAAATATCCCTACCGAAAATAATAAGCAAAATAGTAGGGTATAATTAGGCTTTATAGTTTTCATTATTGGTGTTTTTAGTTTGTTTAATTTCATTTAATTTATTCTTGAGTTTGTACAATAAGTCCAAACGAAATTGAAGATTTTCGACCATAGCTTCAATAGTCTGCTCATTAGGACCCATCTCATTAAACTCAGCATTCAAGCGTTTATATTCTGTATTTAATTCTGACATCTTTCCCATAAAGGAATCTATCAAGGCTTTATTTGAAGGATTCACTTCCAGCTTAGCCAATTCCATATTGATTCCGGCCAAATAATAGTTTTCAATCTTTTTAAAATCTGGAGATACTTCACTTAACTGAAACTCTTTAACAGGAAGCTCATTTCCATCATCTTTAATTTCTGGAGCAACAACCATTGGCGTCTCTGTTGTAATTATTCTCTCTTTATTCAAAAAGAATGCTCCAATTCCAACTGCTACAATAAATATTGCCGCAATTTTTAAGAAACTAAACCTATTGCTACTCTTTTGCATTGGTAAAGCAGCTTCTAACTTTGCCTCAAAACGTTTTTGATGGCCTTTACTCAACTTTTCTTTGGTCCAGGGCTCATCATCCTTGAACATTTTTCTAATATCCTGTGCCATTTCTAAATGCTTTTAATTTTTCCTGTAATTTTTTCTTTCCTCTATGTACCAATGTTCTGGAAGCTACCTGAGAGATCTTCAATATTTCTGAAATCTCCTCATGATCATAACCTTCAATTAAGTAAAGCATAAGAGGATATTTATACTTTTCTGGAAGCTCCTGAATTTCAACTTTCACTTCTTCTACTCCAATTCCATCATCCACCTGCCAATCTTGAGCCTCCTCATCTGCCACCTTCTCTATCAATTGTTCGTTAAGCGCAACATATTCCAGTTTCTTTGCCTTTAACTGATCCAGGCATTTATTGATCACGATTCGTTTTAACCATGCTCCAAAAGTGACTTCTCCAGAATATTGATGGAGTTTGGCAAAGGCTTTTACAAATGCTTCTTGCATGGCATCTTCAGCCTCTGCTGTATCCCGAAGGAACCTGCTGGCCACAATGAACATTCCATCACAATAACTGTTATAAAGTTTTAATTGTGCTTTTCTGTTGTTGGCACGACAATCTTCTATGAGTTGATGCTTTAACAAAATTTAATACTGCTTAATTAGTTAGTACTTAAAAGACGATCTAAAAATTACCTTGTTGCAAAATTCAACCGTTTTTTTTCTGAAAAAAGTATTTCTGAAAGGTTTTGCATAATTTTAATATATAGCGTTTTTCATCCACATGTATCCTATTCCCTACCATCGGTAGTTTCAGGCTAACCTCCAGACTTACCAGGATACTGAAACAATTCTGAAAGCCATCAGAACTGAATGACGAAAAACCTAAATATAGCTGGTTAAAAGTGATTTCTAGTCTTAAACTGGATATCGTATTTTTGATTCACAATTTCCCATAAATTAAGAGAATTGGTATAGTTTTAGAAAAGTATTTTTAAATCAGTAATCTGGAGACAAGCTTATTAATTTAGATCTATTTATGAAAATAAAGAAGTAGCAATCATGAAAATTTCGCAACGCTATACTATTAAAATTATAATTGCTGTAATAGCGATCATTATTAGTGGGGTCTTATTATGGCAATATTCTACCAAAGCCCATAGCCCTGAAGATTCGAGTGTATTTTCTGAGGGTTCTTTAAAAATGGAAGTTGTTTATAACAGACCTTATAAAAAAGGGAGAGAGATATTTGGGGGATTAGTACCTTATGGAGAAGTCTGGCGAACCGGAGCCAACGAAGCAACTACATTTTCTACCAATAAAGATATATTAGTTGATGGCTCACCTCTTGCAAAAGGAACTTATACTTTATGGACCATCCCTATGCAGGATTCCTGGAAAGTGATCTTTAATTCTAAAATGTATCCATGGGGTATTAATCTGGAAGAAAAAGCATCTCGGGATCCAGATTTTGACGTTTTGATATTAGAAGTACCACTAAAAAAGGTTCAGGATACCTTGGAGCAATTCAGTATTTATTTTGAAAAGGCGAATGATCTTGTTCTTTTCAATTTAGCTTGGGATGATATTAAAATTTCTGTTCCCATTAAAAAATAAAAAAGCTGTTCAAAAAATAATTTCTGAACAGCTCTTTCTCCAACTAATTAGGATAATATATTGAGATCTTCCTCAATTATTCATCCAACATTAAGTTTAAAGTAACATCTATATTATCTCTGGTTGCTCTAGAATAAGGACAGATTTCATGGGCTTCATTTACCAACTGCTCCCCTTTTTCTACTTCTACTCCAGGAATATAGCAGTCTAAAATAGCAGCTAATTGTAAATTACCATCTTCTAAACTTCCTATTTTTACAGTTGCAGTAACACTAAAATCCCCAAGATCTACTTTGTGTTTTTTTGCAATTACCTGTAAAGCACTTCCAAAACAAGCAGAGTATCCCGCCGCGAACAATTGTTCCGGGTTCGTAAAATCTTCTCCTTTACCGCCCATACCTTTAGGCATACTCACTTTCATATCTAATATACCATCGTCACTTTTCACATGTCCTTCTCGTCCTCCAGAAGTTGTAACTTTGGCTTTGTACAATGTTTTCATCTTGTATATTTTTGATTAATTTTAATTAAATTTGAAGATACCAACATTAGCTATTTACTTCAAAAGAAGTGCTCATAAATTTGTCATAAATCTCAATTCACACATTGTCTAAATCTGCTAAAAAATCTGCTTTGCAACAATCAGCAAGCATACCTACAACCCCAAACATTAATCCTGCTTCAAAAGATAAGATCAAAGTATCTAGAAGAAAGCTATTGGAAGATTCAGCTTTAGCAGCAAAACTATTAGCAGGAGATAAAACCGCCTTGAGCAGAGGAATCACTTTAGTTGAAAGCAACCAGAAAGAGCATCAGGCAATTGCTGAAAAACTTATAGAAGAATGCCTGCCGCATGCACATAGATCTCTTAGGATAGGGATCACAGGGGTTCCTGGGGTGGGAAAAAGCACTTTTATAGAAGCCTTTGGTAGCTACTTGATCAATCAAGGGAAAAAAGTTGCTGTTTTGGCGGTAGATCCAAGTAGTTCGGTTTCTCACGGAAGCATTATGGGTGACAAAACCCGAATGGAAAATCTGGTAACAGAAGAAAATGCATTCATTAGGCCTTCTCCTTCTGGGGATTCCCTTGGAGGTGTAGCAAGAAAAACACGAGAATCTATCATTCTTTTTGAAGCGGCCGGTTTTGACATCTTACTTATAGAAACCGTTGGTGTGGGACAAAGTGAGACCACAGTACATAGCATGACAGATTTTTTCTTATTACTGAAATTAGCCGGTGCGGGAGATGAATTACAAGGAATTAAACGCGGAATTATAGAAATGGCAGATTCTATAGTAATAAACAAGGCTGATGGAGATAACTTGAAAGCTGCACAAGCTGCCAGATTGGAGTTTAAAAGAGCTTTACATCTATATCCGCCCAAAGCCAGTGAATGGGAGCCAAAAGTGTCTTTATGCAGTGCATTAGAAGAAACAGGTATAACTGCTATTTGGGAAATGATCTTAGAATATAAATCTTTAGTAGATAAAAACGATTATTTTGAAATCAATCGTCATAACCAAAATAAATTCTGGTTGTTGCAAACCATCAACGAGCATTTAAAAAGTAGATTCTATCAAGATCCCAAGATCAAAAAAGCCTTAGATGAACAACTAAAAGCGATAGAAAATAATGAAACCACCCCTTTTGCAGCTGCAAAATTTTTGCTGAAATTACAAAGCATTTAAAAAGCAATTTAATTTTCCCTTACCTGTCCTAAACTGGTAAAAGACTTCATTCTTTTCCGATCCTTTGGGAGTTTCAGAATATCATTAAACTCTTAATGAAAATAATAAATTGAGACCCTGAAATAAATTCAAGGTGACGTGACAATTATCAGAGAGACGAAATACTATTAAAACGAATACACAATAAAAATAATATCTTTTACCTTCGTCCCATGAATATTCTAAAAAAATTATATCATAATTACCCAATACTATTACTCCTACTATTGGGAGTTTTAATTTTTATCACCAACCTGAATGTTCTGATGGTGAATATAATGGAAGCTCGTAATTTTATTAGCGCAAGGGAAATGCTCACTCATAATAACTGGATATTTACCACGATGAATGAGGCAGCACGTTATGAAAAACCTCCTTTCCCAACTTGGCTAACAGCGATCTCTGCCTATCTATTTGGTATGGAAAGCTTGTTTGCTTATCGTTTACCCGCAGCACTAACTTCAATTCTACTTCTGGTCATATTTTACAAGCTTCAGCTCTTATTAATTATCCAAAAGAATGTTGCCTTTATTTCTAGTCTTATTTTAATGACTTCCTTTTATATTGTGTTTTCGGGAAGAGACGGCCAATGGGATATTTTCACTCATGCTTTTATGATGGGCGCTATTTATTTTATAATCCTCACATTTAATTCTGATGTAAAAAAATACAGCTATGCAATTATCGCAGGCTTATTTTTTGGGGCTTCTTTATTAAGTAAAGGACCAGTTTCTTTATATGCGTTATTTATACCTTTTTTAATTAGCTACTCCCTCACTTATAAGTTCCAAAATTTAAAAGTGAACTGGAAACCTATGCTTCTTTTTCTAATTGTTGGTGTGAGCACAGGAATTAGTTGGACTCTATATGTGCATTATTACGATGCTGAAGCATTTGCTGCTGTAGCCGAACTTGAAAGTAGCAGATGGCTTAATTATAATGTTCGTCCAATCTGGTATTATTGGAGTTTCTTTACACAAAGCGGAATCTGGACCATTCCGGCATTTATGAGTCTATTTTACTGGTATTTAAGACCTAAGGTTTCAAACATAAAAGCCTATAAATTCTATATTTTATGGACTTTGGTTTCTGTTGTTTTATTGTCTATAATTCCTGAAAAGAAAAGCAGATACTTATTACCGGTATTAATTCCATTAGCAATGACCACTGGCTTTTATGTAGAGTATATTATTAAAAATTTTGGGCGAAGATTATCGAAAATAGAGCGCTTTCCGGTTTATCTAAATTTTATAGTATTAGCAATTATAGCATTGGCTGCTCCATTTGTACTTTATTATTTCTTTGGTACAGCAATTTGGGAGAAAACCTTATATTTTCTTTTAGTAGGTAGCACTTTGATTCTAATTGGTGTAGGATTCGTATTCGGATTACTTAAAAAGAGAGCCAAACTTCTATTTGGATTGCAGTTCTTAATGATATTGGCAATTTTAAATTTTGGCTTTCCCCTATTAGAATTGATCTCTCCACATAGGAATGATCCTAATATTGCATCGCTTATTAAATATGAAGAAGTTGAAAAAATCCAAATATATGAAGTATCCGGAATAATTCCTGAACTTATATTTGAATATGGGAAACCTATGCCAGTGCTAAATTCTGAAGGAGACCTTCCTGCTGAAGCCAAGACTAAAAAAATTGGAATCTTAGTGAGTCAAGAGGGAAACCCTGAGTGGAAAGAAAATTTCCAAAGCTATAATTTCCAACTGATGGATACCTTAGATCTAAATCCAACAATGGCTAAAGGGGAGAATAGTCGGTTGATTCGAGAATTCTATGTTTTAACTAAAAAGTAATCTTGAATTTTTGGAGTGAAAATTTATGTAAATAGGCAAATATTAAGCCTAATAAAGTTCCAAAGAACATCCCGGTTATTACATCTAGAGGATAATGAACACCAACATAAATTCTACTGTAAGTAACTATTAACGCCCAAATGAGTAGAAAATAAATCAGTTTTGGGAAAAACCTTTTCAGAATTAATCCAACAAAGATAGCTAAGGCTGTTGAGCTAGCTGCATGTGCAGAAAAATAACCAAACCTGCCGCAACGCACTGCTATAAAACGCGTATACTCCATCACACCTTCTTGCCCACAAGGTCTGGGTCTTTCAAAACCATGTTTAAAAAGATTCGCTAATTGATCTGTACACGTGATCATTAAAGCAACCAATACCATGGTGATCAAGGTTCCCTTGACACCAAGCTTTTTATAGATCAGAAATAATAATACCGCATACAAAGGAATGGCAGTCCATTTATCTGTGATCAGGAGCCAAAATGGATCCCAAGGGAGGCTACCAAGATTATTTAAATAAAGAAATAATTCTCTGTCGTATGTGATTAATTGGTCTATCATTGAAAATTAATCGTCGTATCTAGAAACTTCCCTGTCGTAAAATTCACTTGCTTGTGTGATCAAGGTCTCAGCTTCAGTAGCAAGTTCCTTTTCATCACTTTTATCAAAATCTTCCAACCACTCTACATCATCGTTTTCCAAATTGATTATAAATCTTGGATACTCTGTGTGGATCACAAAAATCGCATCCGGAAAATCAGTGTTATCACCTAAAAGAAATTTTGGGAATTCCATATTTTTTATTTTTTATAATTTTTCAGAAAAGCAATTTATTAATTGAGCCCTTCTTCCTCCTGTTCCGATTACGCTCGGAATTACCCAGGATCTATTTAGTTTTTTCAAACCGAAATTCTTACTGAAATCTCTTCAGCATAGAATTAATCAGCCTTCAGAATTAATTTTTTACTTAAATAATTGAACCTAAAATACAACATTATAGCCGATGCTGTTAGACCTGCTAACAACCCAAGCCAAATCCCCATACTACCTAAATTTTCTGCCTTTCCATAATATATAGAAACCGGAAACCCGATCATCCAATATGCGACAAAACAAATAAGAGTTGGGATCTTTACATCTTGTAGCCCTCTAAGCGCTCCCAAGATCACCACCTGCAAGCCATCACTTAATTGGAATAGAGCAGCAACCACTAATAATTGAGCGGCTAAAACAATTACATCTACATTGTCTATATAGAATGTTGGTAACCAATCTTTCATTAAAATGAAGAGAATGGCAAAAACAGCTTCAATTAAAAATACCAATAGGAACGTGGAAAATGCAATTCTCCGGAGTTCTTTATAATTATGCAAGCCTTTTTGATTTCCAACCCGTATTGTAGCAGTTACTCCTAAGCCAACGGCAATCATAAAGGTCATAGAAGCAAGATTAAGTGCTATTTGATTTGCGGCCTGTGGATTTGTACCCAACATTCCAGCTAAGAAGATCGTCCCGGTAAATATGGCTACTTCAAAGAACATTTGTAAAGCAGTAGGAAATCCTAGTGCTAATATTCTTTTGAAGATTGCAAGCTTAAAAAATTCATTTTTAGACCACACAAAATATTGCTTGAATTTCTTCTTCTTTCTCAATACTTCCCATAAGAACCATAACATAAAGAATCTTGAGATCAAGGTTCCTATGGCTGCTCCTTCCAATTCCAATCTTGGGAAGATCCAAACTCCGTAAATCAGTAAAAAATTGAATATTACATTCACCACATTTGCCAATAAAGTGGCATACATGGCATATTTTGTTTGAGATAATCCATCGGCAAACTGCTTATAAGCCTGAAAGATCATTAAAGGAATCATAGAGAATGCAACTATTTCTAGATATGGAATTGCTAATGCAACCACTTCTGGCGGCTGATCTAAATGATACAAAATAGGCTTAGCTAATAACAGCAGTAAGAATAGTGCTACTCCGTTCACTGTGCATAACATCACGCCGTGATGAAAATAACTTCTCCCCTTTTCTATGTTTGCCGCTCCATCAGCCTCAGCAATTAATGGGGTTATAGCAAAAGAGAAACCAATCCCTAAAGACAAGGCGATAAAGACCAAACTATTTCCTAAGGAAACTGCAGCTAACTCTGCAGCACCTAGCTGGCCAATCATTAAATTATCGGCTAAACCCACCAAAACATGCCCCAATTGTCCCATCATGATAGGAAAGGCTATAGTTAAATTGTATTTGAACTCTTTGGTGTAGGCTGTTAACTGCAATTTCAAAAATTAAGTGGCAAAGATAACAGGATTTGTTTGGGCAAAAATTGAATTCCATTTTAATTTTCTAAAAATCATGCTTGATCTTTTTGTTGAAAATTAAAATGGAATTCTTAAGAAATGATATTATTACCTAAAGTTTTGAAACTCCAGTATCAGTTGAAATTCCGTATTTATCTACTAAGTAAATCAAAGAGGCCATAGTTGCAGCACCTAATTCCAACTCCCTTTTATTAATATGCTCGAAAGTGTCATTTTCTGAGTGATGATGATCGAAATAACGTTGAGAATCTGGTACTAATCCCGCAAGTACAATTTCACCATTTTTTAAAGGACCTATATCTGCTCCACCATGACCTAACTCGAAGTAGTGAATTAAATAAGGTTTAAACAAGGATTCCCATGCAGCTATTTGATCAAATTGATCTTGTTTTGCTTCAAAAGAAAATCCTCTGGGAGTGAATCCTCCAGAATCACTTTCTAAAGCAAAAATGTGATTTTCATTTTTTTCTACAGCTACCTCAGCATATTTATTACCACCACGTAATCCATTTTCTTCATTCATGAATAAGACTACACGAATACTTCGTTTTGGCTTAATGCCAGATTCTTTTAATAATCGCAATACTTCCATAGATTGAACCACTCCAGCTCCATCATCATGAGAACCATCTCCTACATCCCAGGAATCTAAATGTCCGCCAACTACTATATACTCATCAGGAAATTGACTACCGGTGATCTCACCAATAACATTATAACTTTGTACATCTGGCAGTTGTTCACTATTCAGCTTAAAATATACTTCGGTGTCCTTGTCAATTTTCAAAAGACTGCTTAAATATTCTGAATCATTCGTGCTTATAGCTGCTGCAGGAATTCTTTGAGAAGGTTTTAATTCGCCGTAACTCATAGTCCCAGTATGAGGAAAATCGTCCAACCTTAAATTCATAGATCTTACTAATACTCCAATTGCTCCATATTTTGCAGCTTCTGCCGCTCCAGAATATCGCTGATCTACACAACCTCCATAAGCTTCAAAAGTATTTATAAGATCTGCCCGCATTGGTCTATTATAAAAAACGATCTTTCCTTTTATTTGCTCCTCTCCATATCTTGCAAGATCTTCTATTCCTTGCACTTCTATCACCTGAGCTTTTGCACCGCCCACAGGTGTAGACACAGAACCTCCTAATGCAGTGATATTAATATTTCTAGTGCTACCAGGAGCCGTTTCTATATAAGCAAATTCCTTTCCTCCACGTATCCATTTTGGAACCATAACGGGTTGTAACCAAACCTTATCTAAACCTAAAGTCTCTAATTCCTTTTTAGTGTACTCTACCGCCTTTTGAGCATCCAAAGATCCAGAAAGTCTCCCTCCAATATCGTTGGATAAATGTTCTAACCATTTATAGGATTTGCCATTAAGCAAAGACATATCATATAATTTTCGAAGATTTAAAGAATCTTCCTGCTTGTCATTAATTTGTGAAAATGATAGTTGACTGCATAAAATGGAAAGTCCTACGATAAATATTTTTCTCATTGATACTGTTTTTTTTTGAATTTTAAAAAGGTAATTATAAGGTTTCTTTTTTTAAGATTTCCTTGTATTCTTCAAGATTATTTTTAATCTCCTGAGATAACTCTGGCTCCTGAACATCCTTATATTCTATAAGCACATCGTACAATATTTTAGCAACCAAATAACGTGCCGTATCCTTATCATCTGCTGGGATAACATACCAAGGAGCATGAGGTTTGGAGGTTGAATTAATAGCGCTTTCATAGGCATGCTGATATTTATCCCATAATTT
>JAGXIK010000172.1 GCA_024635715.1 Gillisia sp. | reverse complement strand
TGGTAAGCCATTGGTGGCTCAGGAATTTCCTATAATTCATGATCATAACGGTAAACAGGTGGAGGGCTATTTTGATTTTATTTATCAGCCACAAAAAAATTTAGAAGGCGAAATTATTGGGGTTGCGGTGATTGCGAATGAAGTTTCCAAAACTGCTAAATTAAATCAGAAAATAAGAGAGAGTGAAGAAAAATTTAGGCAATTAGCGAATATTATTCCAGATAAAATTGCCAATTCAGATGAAAATTTAAATACCTTTTATTATAATAAAAGTTGGTTGGATTATAGCGGACTAACATTGGAATATTTACTGGAAAATGGTTGGAGCGAGTTGGTACATCCGGATGATAGAGAAATTGTTATTCAAACTGGTAAAGATTCTTTAAGTTCCATGTCCGATGTGGAAATTGAGATTAGATTTAAAGATAAGAATGGAGATTATAAATGGCATTTACTTAGAGCAACAGCAGTAAAAGACGATAATGGTAATTTTCAATCCTGGGTAAGTGCTACCACCCAAATACATAAAATTAAAGAAGAGGAAAAACGTAAGGAAGAATTTTTAAAAATGGTAAGTCATGAGCTTAAAACCCCTGTAACCTCTATTAGAGGTTACACTCAGTTATTACTTAGCATGATTAAAGGAAACGAAACTGTTAAAAGTTCTAATATTCCCCTAGAATCTTCACTTACAAGAATAGACAATCAAACAAATAGATTAATTCGTTTAATTACTGAAATGTTAGACCTATCAAGGATAGAAGATAGTCAGCTAATATTACAAAAAACTAAATTCAATTTAAATGAATTGTTAGAACATACCGTTCAAGATATTAAAATAACAAATCCACTTTCAGAAATTAAAATTGAGCATGATTTTAATTCCAGAATTTTTGCAGATAAGGAAAGAATAGAACAAGTATTAGTTAACTTCATTACTAATTCTATTAAATATTCTCCAAATTCTAAAATAATAGATATAAAAATATTTCAGGAAGAGGAAGGCAAAGTATCTGTTTCTGTTAGGGATTTTGGAATTGGGATTTCTAAGGCGCACATAAAAAAAATCTTTACGCGCTTTTATCGAGTAGATGGGAAAAACGAAGAGACTTTCTCTGGATTTGGAATTGGGTTGTTTTTAGTTAATGAGATTATTGAAAGACATAAAGGGACGATAAAAGTAAATAGTAAGAAAGGAAAAGGTTCTGAGTTTATTTTTACTTTAAATACAATTTAGGCTACAAAATAAAATGACAAAAAAAATAAAAATACTAGTTGTAGACGACGATGCTATGATTGGTGAGATGTTAAAGGCGGTTTTAGAGTTTAAAGGTTACGAAGTACTAGTTTCTGGAAAACCAAATGAAACCGAAGAAAACATTACTGAGAATAATATTGATCTGGTAATCTTAGATAAGCTAATCTCTGGTGTAGATGGAACGGATGTTTGCACTAAAGTTAAAAATAATGATAAAACTGCTAAAGTAAAGGTCCTTATGATGACTGCACTGCATAACGCAGGCCCCGAATGTATAGAAGCTGGAGCAGATGCGTTTATGACTAAACCTTTTGATATGGAAATATTATACAAAAATGTGGAGACTATATTAAATCAATAATTGATTTAATCGTATTTTAATTTCTCTGATCTAATTTTAATATGAACTTAGATTTTTAAATCTGTAGTTAAAAAATTACATTTGTTAAAAATCGATCTATGGCAGGGAACTCCTTTGGGAAATTATTCAAACTAACTACATTCGGAGAATCACATGGGCCTGCGATTGGTGGAATTATAGATGGTTGCCCTGCTGGGATTACTTTGGATCTGGACAAAATTCAGGGAGATCTTAATAAAAGAAAACCTGGACAGTCTGCGATTGTAACTCAACGTAAAGAGCCAGACACTGTTGTTTTTCTATCTGGAATCTTTGAAGGTGTTACTACTGGAACACCTATTGGTTTTACTATTGAAAATGCCAATCAGAAATCGAATGATTACTCTCATATAAAAGACACTTTTAGACCTTCTCATGCAGATTACACCTATTCAGAAAAATATGGAGTACGAGATTATAGAGGTGGTGGACGTTCATCAGCTAGGGAAACAGCTTGTAGAGTTGTTGGTGGTGCTATTGCCAAACAAGTAATAAAAGATATTGAAATAGTTGCTTTTACCGCTTCTGTAGGTGAACTTAAACTAGACAAGGAGGCAGATGAATTAGATTTCAGCTTAATTGAATCTAATCCTGTTCGCTGTCCAGATCCTGAGACAGCTACTAAAATGGAGACTTATATTCGGGAGATCAGATCTCAGGGGGATACCGTTGGTGGCACTGTAAAATGTATTATAAAAAATGTGCCCATAGGTTTGGGAGAACCGGTTTTCGATAAACTACATGCTAGTTTAGGCCAAGCCATGCTTTCTATAAATGCTGTAAAAGGTTTTGAATTTGGTAGCGGATTCGAGGGTACTAAATTAAAAGGAAGCCAGCATAACGACCTTTTCAACCAAGACGGTACTACAAAAACAAATTTAAGTGGAGGTATCCAAGGTGGTATTTCCAACGGAATGGATATCTACTTTAATGTAGCTTTTAAGCCTGTAGCTACAATTATGCAAAAACAAGAAACTATAAACTCTAAAGGCGATTTGGTGGAAATGCAAGGTAAAGGAAGACATGATCCTTGTGTGGTTCCAAGAGCGATTCCTATTGTGGAAGCTATGGCAGCTTTGGTATTAGCAGATTTTTGGCTACAAAATAAGACATCTAAAATATAATTAAAGAAAGATTTATAATGAAGAAATTAGCACTGCACTGGCAAATTTTACTAGGAATGCTCTTTGGGGTACTTTTCGCATTGATACTAACCAATTTTAGTTGGGGACCAGAATTTGTAAGTGATTGGATTAAACCTTTCGGAAACATTTTTATTAATGCTTTAAAGCTAATTGCAGTTCCGTTAATTCTTGCTTCTTTAATTAAAGGGATTTCAGATCTTAAAGATATTTCGAAATTATCCCAAATGGGAACCAGAACCATAGTAACCTATATTATTACTACGGTAATAGCTGTTTCTATTGGACTTGGACTAGTAAACCTTATAAAACCGGGAAGTGCCATAAGTGAGGAAACCAGAACAGATCTTATTACTAGTTATGAAACTGATGCCTCTGTAAGGATAGCAGACGCTCAAAAGCAAAAAGATGCAGGACCCTTACAAGCACTAGAAGACATTGTGCCTAGCAATATTTTTGGTGCAGCTAGTGACAATGGAAATATGCTACAAGTGATCTTCTTTGCTATTTTCTTTGGAATTGGTTTGATCCTTATTCCAGAAGCAGTAGCAAAACCTGTAAAAGACTTTTTTGATGGTTTTAATGAAGTCATCTTAAAAATGATAGATCTTATAATGCTTGCAGCTCCTTATGGTGTATTTGCTTTATTGGCTGCTTTAGTTGTAGAATCACCAAGCGCCGATCTTTTTGCGGCACTAGCTATGTATGCCTTAACCGTATTAATAGGACTGGCATTAATGATTGGTTTCTATATTCTTATTGTATGGATATTCACCAAGAATAAACCTGGTTTTTTCTTAAACGGAATTGCACCAGCTCAATTATTAGCTTTTTCAACAAGTTCCAGTGCTGCCACGCTGCCCGTTACTATGGAAAGAGTAGAAGAGCATCTTGGAGTGCATAAAGAAGTAACTAGTTTTGTATTGCCAATTGGAGCCACCATAAACATGGATGGTACCAGTCTTTATCAGGCAGTGGCTGCAGTATTTATTGCACAGGCATTTGGAATAGATCTTACTATTGGAGCACAATTAGGGATTATTGTAACTGCTACTTTAGCATCTATAGGATCTGCAGCAGTACCTGGTGCAGGAATGGTGATGTTGGTAATTGTACTTGCTCAAGCGGGGATTCCGGAAGCAGGTTTAGCGCTGATCTTTGCTATAGACAGACCTTTGGATATGTGCAGAACAACAGTGAATGTTACTGGAGATGCTGCTGTTTCTATGATGGTTGCAAAATCTGTAGATAAATTAGGACCTCCAAATGTTAAGGATTGGGACGATAATTATATGAAAACAGAAGAAAAGGAAATGGCTTAATCCTTCCTTGAGGGTTTAATTCCATAGAATGTTTTTCAAATTCAAAACTTAAAAATAAAACGCTACCTCATGAATTCTTATGAGGTAGTTGAATCTAAAAACTTCGCTTTTAATTCTGGTGTTGGGATCATGCAAGATTCTTTTTTGCCAAACCATTTATAGCGATTAGCTGCCACTATATTATAAACCCCATCCCTGATAGAATTTGGGAGGTATAGGAAATGTTTCAAAAAGGAATAACCCCCAGAAAGCTCTTTGGCTATTTTGAGTGCAGCAGTAGATTTTTCGTAATAAACAACTCCCGGCTCAATTAAGATAATGCTATCCAATAGTTCGGGATCAATACCTCTTTCTGAAACCATTTTTTTACCGAGATCGCTTTGTAAAGATGCAAACCTAAAAACATCATTTTTATCATGTTCAATAATAAAATTTATGGCGTTATTGCAAAGATTGCAAACACCATCAAAAAGGATGATTTTCTTATTATCTGGTAATACAGCTTCCATTTTATTTCTTCTTTTTTGCCGGTTGTACTAGCTCTAATTGGCCTAGATCTACATTGGTAGTAAACATACCATAATTTACAATGGCTTTTCCTTTTTCAATTTTATCTATAGAACCAACTGCGCGACCATCTTCCATTCGCACTCTGTCTCCAATATTTAAGGATACTTTCGGCTTATTGGCCTCTTTTTTCTGCTGAATCGCTTCTGTTTTCTTTTCTTCTTTTTTGCGTTCCCTAATAACTTCAACAGTTTTCTCTGCTTCTTGTATCACTTTTTTCTCCTTAATTTTTTTGACCTTTATTTCCTTAGGAGTTGCTTTTACACGTTTCGAATTTTCAATCTCCACAATCTTCATAAATTCACCAATAAGATCTTTCTTCTTTTTATTGCTGAAATATTTCTCGCTTAGATCATTGATCTTCTGTCCTAGATAGATCAACCGCTGATTACTATCATATAATTCCTGATAGCTTTCTAATTTCTGCTGAATCTTAGAATTTGTTTCTTCTAACTTCTCTTTTTGCTGAGAGGCTTTCAACTCCTTACTTTTTAGGGAGTCTGTAGTTTTCTGAAGCTTACTGCGTTCCCTTTGAAGATCTGCTATGCTCTTATCAAATCTAATCTTTCCACGTTCTACTTTCTTTTTAGAACGGTTTATCAAGCTATAGGGAATCCCGTTTTTCTGAGCAACTTCAAAAGTAAAAGAACTTCCTGCTTCTCCAAGATGCAATTTAAAAAGAGGTTCCAATGTTCGGGAATCAAACATCATATTGGCATTACTCATATATGGCAATTCATTCGCCAGCATTTTTAAATTGGTATAGTGAGTTGTTAAGATCCCAAAAGATTCTCTTTCATAGAATACTTCCAAAAAGGTTTCTGCTAAAGCACCCCCTAATTCCGGATCACTTCCAGTTCCGAATTCATCTATAAGAAATAAGGTTTTTTCATCACATTTCTTCAGAAAATAATTCATGTTCTTTAAGCGATAACTATACGTACTTAAATGATTTTCTATAGACTGGTTATCTCCAATGTCAGTCAATATTTTATCGAAAAGACAAACACGACTGTATTCATGGACAGGAATTAAAATTCCACTTTGAAGCATTATTTGCAATAACCCCACAGTCTTTAGAGTAATACTTTTACCACCCGCGTTCGGTCCGGAAATTACGATAATACGTTCTTCCTTAGAAAGCTCAATATTCTGAGGATAGGTTTTTGCCCCCGATTTAAGATTATTTCTATAAAGCAAAGGGTGATAGGCATCTTTTATAAACAGTTCCCTCTCCTTCGTGATCTTTGGTAATAAGCCATTAATTAAACGCGCATATTTCGCCTTTGCAGCGATTACGTCTATCTCGCTAAGAAGATCCTGATATTCCTTTAACAACTCTGTATAAGGAACCATGAAAACAGTAAGCTCTTTTAATATTCTGTCTATCTCTTCTTTTTCCTCGTATTCTAGATTATTTAATTCTCTGGTATGATTTAAAGTAGCTTCCGGCTGAATGTATACAATACTTCCAGTTTTGGAATTTCCTAGAATCCCACCTTTCACTTTTTTACGGTGCATAGCCGAAACTGCCAAAACTCTAATATTATCTACAACGCTTTCTTTTATTTCATCTAAATAGCCATAGCCGCTATATTTGGAAAGTGCATTTGTAAAACTGGAATTTATCTGACCTTTTACTAAATTCATCGCTCGGCGAGTATTTAGAAGCAAAGGAGAAGCATTATCTTTAACATCTCCAAATCTATCTATTACCTCATCTATTCTTTCAATAAGTACTTTAGTATATTCTACCTCTTCTGTAGTTCTATATAAACTTGGATAAAGTTCTTTGAATTTATTAAAAAAACGTAATTGGTCATTTACAGTCTGTGAAAGACTAGAGATCTTCCTGAACCCTCCAATTTCCAAAACGGCATTTTCTATACCTAAAAGTTTGATCTCTCTATGAACAGCATCAAATCCGTGATTAGGGATTTTACTGTCCTGCATATAAGAACTCACATATTCGTTGGTCTGGTTAAGCCCAAAAATAGTATCGTTGTATGAATTATATGGAACAATTTCCAAAGCCTTTTCTATTCCCATTTGGGTGGTGCACAGCTCACTTATTTGTTTTCTAACAGTAGGAAACTCTAGATCTTGAAGACTTTTCGATGCAATTTTTATCATAGTAATTTTTCCCTAATTTTGGGTTTTACAAATTTACTTAAATTATAATGAAGCTCACTATCCATAACAGTTGGAAAAATATACTAAATGATGAGTTTAGCAAACCTTATTTTCAAGGCTTAATAGATTTTGTTTCTGAAGAATATAAAAATAATACCTGTTACCCAGATCAGGATCATATTTTTGACGCCTTCAACAAAACAACTTTAGATAATGTTAAGGTGGTTATAATAGGGCAGGACCCATATCATGGAGTTGGGCAGGCAAACGGATTGTGTTTTTCAGTAAATAATGGAATCACAAACCCGCCATCATTAAAGAACATTTTTAAGGAGTTAAAATCTGATCTTGGGGAATCTACTAATACAGAGAATGGTGATCTTGAGAAGTGGGCAAATCAAGGGGTATTATTATTGAATGCCGTATTAACTGTTAGAGGTGGCGAAGCGGGATCTCATCAAAATAAAGGTTGGGAAAAATTAACAGATTCAGTAATTAAAGTTCTTTCTGAAGAAAAAGAACATCTTGTTTTTTTGCTTTGGGGAGGTTATGCAAAGAAAAAAGGGAGAAAGATAGATACAGCCAAACACTTGGTTTTAACTAGCGGTCATCCTTCTCCCTTAAGTGCGAATAGGGGTTATTGGTTTGGTAATAAACATTTTACTACTACCAACAAATATCTAATAGAAAATGGTAGATCCCCGATTAACTGGTGATTTAGAATCTAAAACCTAGATTAACATTAAATTGCCCAACAATCGTTGGAGAAACGTCACTAAATAAATTCCTACCTATTCCTGCATTTAGGTCTAGAAAAAATCCTTGTTTAGAAACAAACTTACCTCCTAAACCAAAGCCAAGAGCAAAATCTGTATAAGATTCTTCCGTATAATTATTTCCCTCGAAACTGTCATAATAATTATAAATTTCATCTTTTCCGGTAGAGAGCATGGCAAGGCCGTTTACATAAAAGCCCCATGCATTGCGATCACCAAAGAAGTGCTTATACTTACCTGTTAAAGAAAAATCTTTTTCATAGGCGTCTCCAACATCTTCGTCATCAATGGCCAGAATAAAGGCTTCAATAGCCCAACTGGAATTAGGAGTCATAATTCTTTCGTAGGCAATATCTAGAGCCCCAAATGCTACTAAATTAAATGCGCCTATACTTAATTCGTTTTTTGCAATGTCACGTTTAAATACTTCTTCTGAAGAAGTAGTTTCAGTTGTAGAAATTTTTCCTTGTGAAAAAGTTAATAATGAAGCAAATAAAAACAGGGGGAGAAGTAATTGATTTTTCATGTAGTTTTTTAGAATAGAAAGAATTTTTAAAAAACTACAAATTATAAATTAATTTGGAAGTAGCGAGTTTTTCAGGAATTAAATTCAAACTTAATAAATGATTTTGAATATTTTCAATTTCTTCTGCAGTCAGCTGGGATTCACTCCAAGAGGTAATTTCTAACCATTCTTTAATATCTTCAAGCTTTTGATCATATTTTTTAGCCAGAAGAGATTCAACATCTGGTATCTCTTTAAAACTTATTGTTTTTGTATTTATAACCTTTAGCATTTCTCTAACCGCATCTTTTTGATTTTCTAAAACCTCTTCTCTAACTGCAATTACAAAACATGGCCATGGAGTAGGGCATTCTCCAACACGTCTAAAGGTCCCGTTGTCTACCAAGGGTTTTGTAGTAAATCGTTCCCACATAAAGTATTGAGCCTTGTCTTCAGAAAGTGCATTTACAGCACCATTAATATCTCCAACAATTTCAAACTCCAAAGATTTGGTATCCCAGTGAAGTTTTTCAGCATTTATATATGCCATAAGATGAGATCCCGAGCCCATTCTGGAAATAGCTGCTTTTGTATTTTTGAGATCTTCTATAGATTGATAAGACGAATTAGCATCTACATGTATTCCCCAGATTAAAGGAGAATGAACATATGTTTGTACTATTTTAGAAGGATTCCCTGCGATGATATCTTTAATGATCCCTTCAGTTAAAATAATAGCTACATCTATTTCATTATTTCTCAAAGCAGCATTCATAGCACCAGTTCCACCTGGAAAGCTGTGCCACTCGATATGTAAATGATCATATTCAAAATCTCCATCTTCTATAGCAAGATGCCAAGGAAGGTTGAAATGTTCTGGAACTCCACCAACTCTAAGTGTTCTCATTATTTACTGTGTTTTTCTTTTAAATATTGATAGATCTCATATTGAGAACGAATAGCTTTTTCACCAGCTTTCTTTTCAACATACGTATTGGATTCTTCTTCATCCTGGATCCTCGCCTTTACATTGTCGCTTAACTGTATTTTTAAAATATCTTTAAATTCTTGCGCAATATCTTCGTCAAAAATTGGGGTTATAACCTCAATCCTTCTATCTAAATTTCTACCCATCCAGTCTGCACTACCAAAAAAGATCTGCTCGTCCCCACCATTTTCAAAAAGATAGATTCTGCCATGTTCCAAATACCGATCTATAATACTAGTGATATAAATATTTTCGCTCATTCCTTTAATGCCGGGAATAAGACTTGTAAATCCACGAATAAGCAAGCGTATTTTTACTCCGGCATTACTTGCTTTATATAAAAGTTCGATCATTTCTTCATCTTCCAAACTATTCATCTTTGCAACTATAGAAGCCTTTTTCCCTTCCAGTGCAAATTGAATTTCATTCAAAACTAGCTTAGTGAAATTTCTACGAGTAGAGAATGGAGAAATAAATAGGTGTTTTTCTCTGGGAACGATCAATTTTCCATCTAACACTTTAAATATGCGATCTAACTCTTTGGTTACTCTCTTATCGGCAGTGAAGATTGCATGGTCACAGTAGATCTTAGAAGTCTTACTATTAAAATTACCAGTTCCTATATAGGCATATCTTTTCGATTTCCCCTTTTCACGTCGTTTTACCAACATGATCTTGGAGTGTACTTTTATCTTTGGATAACTATAGATAACATTGGCTCCTTTTTCCTCAAATTTTTTACCCCAAACTATATTGTTAGCTTCATCAAACCTAGCCTTGGCTTCAACAAATATGGTTACTTTTATACCATTTTCTATTGCCTTAATAAGGCTGGAAGTTAATTCAGATTCATCTGCTACTCTATATAATGATATTTTAATTGCTTCCACATCTGGATCTGATGCGGCTTGCTCCAAAAATTTCTCAACATAATTAAAGGACATAAACGGGAAATGCAAAGACTGATCTTTCTTGGCTATTACCTCAAAATAATTCTCGGTAGTTCCTAAAACCTTATGCTTAAGAGGAGGAAGTTCTTCAAAATGTAAACTTGGGTTACTGGATGGATCTGGGAATGAAAAGAAATCACTGAAATTATGATATCTTCCTCCTGGCATCATGTCTATCTTACCAAGATTCAGTAGCTTTCTCAATTTCTTTTGGACATCCTTATCCATATCTGCGTCATAAAGCAAACGAGTTGGTTGTCCATCTGTTCTTTGAGCCAAGGATTCATAAATTTTTTCAGCTAAAACTCCATCAAATTCATCTTCAATATAGAGTTCTGCATCTCGAGACATCTTAATTTCAAAGACCCCGGAAACAGGTTCATTTGAAAATAATTCTGGAATCATATTTCTTATAACATCGTCCAGAAAAGTGATCGTATTGTTATTAAATTGTACGAAACGCCCGCATTCTTCTGTTGGGATATTTACAATACCCAGTTTGTTCTCATCTTTAAAAGTAACAACAAAATACAGGACATTATTAGTAAGAAATAATTTAGATTCCTTAGCAAGGTCAAGGATCTCAGGCTTTAAATATTTAGCAACCTTCTCTTCGTAATATTTTTTGGCATAAGTATGTTGAGTCTGATCGAAATCTTCAGATTTAATAAGATAAATTCCGTTTTCAGCCAGCTGTGGAATGATCTGTTCATGAAAGATCTCCCCAAATTTATCTTGCTGAAGTTTGACTTCCTCTAAAATTTGCTTGGTAAATTTATTAGGGCGCAACGCAAGTTTTTTACGTATGCTCTTTTCTACCCTTTTTATTTGGCGTAATTGTGATACCCGGACTCTAAAGTATTCATCTAAATTTGAAGAGAATATTGCTAGAAACTTAAGTCTTTCATAAAGCGGATTTATATCATCTTCAGCTTCCTGTAATACCCGTTCGTTGAAACTCAACCAGTTTAGGTCACGATGTCTTAAACGAGATTCTGTAGATGCTAGCATAGGGGATCTTTTTTAACAAAAATACAAAGACTCCAATGCTCTCCACTTTAATGTTCTGTTAAATAACTTACTAGATAGTAGCTATTATATTCAGTGCATCAACAATAAGCTTTTCTACCGTTATTGTTGGATTTTTACTAAATTCTCCTGTTGCTCTGTTAGCAACTATAGCATTTAAAGACACCGCTCTATGACCAAGCAACTTAGACAAACCATATATTCCTGCAGTTTCCATTTCTAGATTGGTGATTCTTCTATCTAGATGATTAAAACTAGCCATTCTTTCATTTAGATTTGGATTGCTTAATGGCAACCTCAAAACTCTTCCCTGTGGACCATAGAAACCACAGTTGGTGACTGTAATTCCTTTCAAATAATCCTTTTCAAAATAGGAGAGAAGGGTCTTGTCTGCATTAATGACATAGGGAATTCCATTTTCTCTTGGTAGAATAAGGTGACCCAATAAAGAGTGAGAGAATTTAACATCCTGGATATCTTTGTTCTTGTAAAAATGAAGTAAAGAATCGAATCCTATAGCCGTTTCAGAAACTAGAAATGAATCGATTGGAATATCTGCCTGAATAGAACCAGAAGTTCCTATTCTAATTATATCTAGAGAGGTGAGATTCTCTTTAACTTTTCGGGTTTTAAAATCTATGTTTACCAATGCATCTAGTTCATTAAAAACGATATCTATATTATCGGTTCCAATTCCTGTAGAGATCACACTAATACGTTTTCCTTTGTAAATTCCAGTTTGAGTATGAAACTCTCTTTTATGCACTTTATGTTCTATAGTGTTAAAATGCTTAGTAATGTGGTTTACTCTATCTGGATCCCCCACTGTAATAACCGTTGAAGCCAATTGATTTGGCAACAAATTTAAGTGATAGATGCTGCCATCTTCATTTAAGATAAACTCTGAAGGTTTTAAAGTCATTCTATAATTTTAAAATATTATGTGATTCGGAATCGTATAGAAAATCATACATTTTAACTCCGCCAAATGAATCGTTGTTTTTTAGGTCTTGGTAAAAATTGCGAGAGCCAATTAATGCCTCTTCTCCTTGTTTAGTTAATAGAATCCTATCATTTTTAAGAGTGTAAAACTGTTTCAACTTATCCAGTAATCTTTGAATTTGCCTTTCCCCATATCCAAAATATCCTTGATATTGAATCGAATAGCCTAGTAACTGATTTAAACTAGTGATGTTATTCTCTTTTATTAATCTAAGGATATTTGTTTCTATAGTGTTTAAACCTGTTGTGGAGCTGGGGAAACGTTCTATATGAGTCCTAATACAGCTAGAGAGGTATTCAAAATTAGATTTTTGCTTTATCATGCCTTTTAATTTCAAAGGATTCTCTTCATTATAATACTGCCAGATCAAATTTGCCATTTCTAGATCATCCTTATCTAAATGTATCTTCTGGTCATAGTGATTTTTTAAATGCTTCAGGGATAATTGAGAAAGTGGCTGAAATTCTTTTTCTCCTTTCAGTTTTTTACTACAAACTAGGTAAACAGGTACTTCCACCTTATTTTCTAATAATCTACTAATTGCCGCTATCATATTAATATGAGAAAAAAGATCGAACTCGAACCAAAGAATTATTTCATCTGTATCTTTTATCCTATCTAATTTATGAAGTTCTTGTAAAAATTTCCCTTCGTATTCTTCAGGATCAATTTGATAATTGCGTTTTAAAAAAGTGGTTCGAAGTTTAATGTACTCTGGAGTGCCTAACTCATAGGTAGTAGGACCTTCGCATAACATTTCTCTCCAATTAACAATATCTCCTTCAATACCCAGCTCCAAAATATTTTCGGCAAGGGAATTTCCATTAGTAATATGTAATTGTCTAGGCATATTCTGAAGTTAAAAAAACATTAGTACTAATCATCCGCCAACTCGTTTCACTCTATAACCATCTTGTTTTAAAAACTCCATGACCTTGTTTCTAACATCTCCTTGAATAATGATTTCTCCATCTTTTACAGATCCACCAACACCACACTTTTTCTTTAATGTTTTTCCAAGAGAATTAAGATCATCATCTTTCCCTTCAAAACCTCTAATAACAGTCACTATTTTACCACCCCGCCCTTTGTTGCTAAAATGTGCTTCTAAATGTTGATCTTTTGGCGCTGGGGTTTCAATAGGATCTGAATTATTTGCGTCTACATCAAAATCATTATCTGTAGAAAACACAAATCCACCCAGATCCTCTAAGCCTAATTTCTTTTTGGACATCTCTTATTTTTTAATAAGCCCTATCTCAACAAGACGCTGATGTAGAAATTCTCCAGCGGTAATATCTTCATGTTGCTTAGGGTTGTTTTCATCTATACATTCCTCCAAGCAATTTAAAGGCATTTCACCTCTTGGATGCAAGAAAAATGGTATAGAATATCTAGGGTTGCTCCATTGCTCTTTAGGTGGATTAACCACTTTATGGATAGTAGATCGCAATTTATTATTGGTAAGTCTTTCTAACATATCCCCAACATTAATCACCAGCTCGTCTTCTTCTGGAATAGCATCAATCCATTCCCCATCTTTTCTTAATACTTGAAGACCTCCAGTGGAAGCTCCCATTAAAAGGGTTATGAGATTGATATCTCCATGTGCTCCGGCACGTTCTGCTCCTTTTGGTTCTTCTGTGATAGGAGGATAATGAATAGGTCTTAAGATACTATTCCCATTACTAGCCCAATGGTCAAAATAATGCTCGTCTAAACCAATATAAATCGCTAATGCACGCAATACATAAATCCCGGTTTTTTCTAGCATTCTATATGCTTCCATCCCGGTATGATTAAAATCTTTTAATTCTTCTACAATAACATTTGGAGGATAATCCTCTTTTAAATCAGCATCGGGTGACGGCTCTTGCCCAAAGTGCCAGAATTCTTTAAGATCTCCCTCTTTTTTGCCCTTGGCATGTTCTTTTCCAAAAGAGATATAACCTCTTTGTCCTCCTAAACCTTCAATTTCATAACCTCGCTTAGTCTCCTCTGGAAGATCAAAGAATGATTTTACTTCTTTATATAATTCATCTACCAGGTCATCACTTAGAAAGTGGTTTTTTAAAGAAACAAATCCAATCTCTTCATAGGCCTTACCTAATTCATCTACAAATTTTTGCTTTCGCTTTGGATCTCCTGAAAGGAAATCTGCTAAATCTACACTTGGTATATTATTCATTGCCATTTTATGGTGTCTTTATCATAGTTTACAAACAAAGTTAAATAAAATTAACGGAGTATATATTTTTCTTTCCAATTATACGGTACTCATAAAATTAATTACATTTGAATAACTAGATTTATTTTATGAAACCAGCAACCACAGAGTTTACACCTATAAAATTTCGAAATACCAATCTCCCAGATTCCACTTTATTACAGTTATATAGGGGAATGCTTAAACCCAGACTTATAGAAGAAAAAATGCTTATTTTAATTAGGCAGGGTAAGGTATCTAAATGGTTTAGCGGAATTGGCCAAGAGGCTATTTCCATAGGGGTTACTATGGCAATGCAGGAAGATGAATATATTTTACCAATGCATAGAAATTTAGGAGTTTTTACGGCAAGAGAAATTCCACTTTTTAGATTGTTCTCCCAATGGCAGGGGAAAGCAAATGGTTTTACAAAAGGTAGAGATAGAAGCTTTCATTTTGGAACTCAGGAATATAAGATAGTGGGAATGATCTCTCACTTAGGACCTCAATTAGGGGTTGCAGATGGGATTGCCTTAGCACATAAACTTAAGAATGAGAATAAGTTAACGGCTGTTTTTACGGGAGAAGGAGGTACTAGTGAAGGAGATTTTCATGAAGCTCTAAATATTGCTTCTGTATGGGATTTACCAGTATTATTTTGTGTTGAAAATAATGGATATGGACTTTCTACTCCAAGTAGCGAGCAATACAGATGTAAAGACATAATAGATCGCGGGATTGGTTACGGGATGGAAGCACATCAAATAGAAGGGAATAATATCTTAGAGGTATTTACCAAGGTTTCAGAAATTGCTGAAAGTGTTCGTAAAAACCCAAGACCGGTATTGTTAGAGTTTATAACTTTTAGAATGAGAGGTCATGAGGAAGCTAGTGGAACCAAATATGTTCCAGATGAGTTAATGAACGAGTGGGCTGCTAAAGATCCAATCTCTAATTTTAAAGAGTTTCTTATTGAAAAGAATATTCTTACACAAGAGGTAAATAATGGATATATAAATGAGATTAAAGCTGAAATTGATGAGAACTTAAAGCTTGCTTTTGATGAAGAAATAATTGTTTCTTCTGAAAGTGAAGAGTTAAATGATGTGTATCAATATTTTGAATATCAGCATTTTGAAGAAAATAAAGAAGTTGAAAATATCCGATTTATTGATGCTATTGCTGAGGGTTTAAAACAATCTATGCAGCAGCATAAAGATCTTGTTTTAATGGGGCAAGATATTGCAGATTATGGAGGTGTTTTTAAAATTACTGAAAACAGCCTGAATGATTTTGGTAAAGATAGAGTTAGGAATACTCCTATTTGTGAGTCTGGAATAGTGGCAGCTGCCATGGGACTTTCTATTAAAGGAATTAAGTCTATGGTGGAAATGCAATTTGCAGATTTTGTGAGTTCAGGCTTTAATCCTATAGTAAATTATTTAGCAAAAGTTCATTACAGGTGGAACCAGCAGGCAGATGTTGTTATTAGAATGCCATGCGGAGCAGGAGTAGGAGCAGGACCCTTTCATAGCCAAACCAACGAGGCTTGGTTTACTAAAACTCCTGGTTTAAAGGTTGTATATCCAGCATTTCCTAAAGATGCAAAAGGATTATTAAATACCGCTTTTAACGATCCCAACCCAGTATTATTCTTCGAGCACAAAGCGCTTTATAGAAGCATTCGTCAAGAAGTACCTACAAATTACTATACCATCCCATTTGGGAAAGCCGCTTTCCTTCAGGAAGGAAACGAGGTAAGCATAGTTACTTATGGGGCTGCAGTTCATTGGGCGATGGAAGCCTTATTGGAATTTCCAGATCTTAGTGTAGATCTAATAGATCTTAGAACCTTGCAGCCTATGGATATAGAATCTGTTTTCAATTCAGTTAAGAAAACAGGAAGAGTTCTTATTATAAATGAGGATTCTATCTTCGGAAGTATTGCCTCAGATATCGCAGCACAGATAGCAGAAGAATGTTTTGAATATTTAGATGCCCCAATAAAAAGATTAGGAAGTATGGAAACACCTATTCCTTTTACACAAAACCTAGAGAATCAATATCTTCCAAAAAATCGTATTAATGAAAAATTAAAAGAATTAATAGCGTATTAGCAAAATATTTACTTTAGAAGTTCATATTTAAGATTCCTTAACAATTTCCTTGTTAAATTATTAATAATCTTTTGTTAGATGCCTATCCGAAGAGTAATTTAGCTCTAACTAATCATTAAACTTTTAATATTATGGTACGTCTTATTGTTGTTTTCCTGATCATTGCTCTAGTTGCCGCAGTTTTCGGTTTTGGAGGAATCGCGGAAGGATTTGCAGACATTGCAAAAATTATCTTTTATATTTTTATTGTATTGCTTGTTATTTCTTTAATAAGCCGATTAATCAGAAGATAATTTAAGTTCAACATAGAAATCCAATCAGGTAAAATAACTTTATCAGGTTGGATTTTTTCTAATTTTAAAATAAAAAAAAACCTTATGAAAAAATTAATTTTTATATTAACTGCAGCTCTTTTAATAGTTTCCTGTGGACCAAGTAAAGTTGCCACAGAGGCTCGCAAAACCTTTAAAGGTGATTGGATGCTAAACACTGTTACGTATCCTAATTCTCAAGGAACTTTCAATGTAACTTTATTTAATGATGCTTCTGCAGCATGTTTCAAAGGAAGTAACTGGAGCTTTGTTTCTAACAATAATACAGGAACCTACACCACAGCTGGAATGGACTGTACTGCTGGAGAACGTTATTTCGTTTGGTCTATAGATGATCAAAATTCAGCTATGAATAATTTTGACTTTTTATTGAAACCTACAGATAGTAAATGGAACTCTACTACAGGGAATCAAGGTTTCAGAATCAACTTAGTTTCTTTAACCGAAACTACTATGACTTGGGAACAAACCGTAACATTGGAAGGATCTCCATTTGTTATAAGAATGAATTTTACTAAACTTTAAAATATAAATTATGAGAATT
>JAGXIK010000171.1 GCA_024635715.1 Gillisia sp. | reverse complement strand
TTTGAGCAACACCATTGCAATGGGCTGTCTAAAGGCCCTTAAAGAAGAAAACATACGAATTCCCCAAGATATTTCACTAATAACTTTTGATGACCATTTGTATCTTGATTTTTTAGCAACACCGATTACCAGTATCGCGCAACCTGTTGAAGCAATATGTAAAATAGCATTGAAAAATCTGATATCTAACCTCAATAAAAAGGAAGGAACGGTTAAACAAGTTATTTTAAAACCCGAAATAAAATATAGAGAATCCATATCTAATATTAAAAATTGATTTATTTGATCTTCATCAAAAAACATCTGAATAATCGTATTATATTTTTAAGGATTAAATACAACATTGAAAAATCTAACATTTTTAGAATTTTATAAAACTAGTTCCCAACCGGATCCCGTTTAATATTATAATTGGAACTACACCTCCTCCGTACTTTCCCCATTATCTCGTCACTCCCCAATAACATGCTCCTCATTACTAAGGAAAGCTCTTCAAAGCAAAGGTCTAGGACATAGAAAAAAATTACTATCCTTCGTTGCTCTAATTCATAGAAAAGCGAACCACAACTGTTGAATTTAAACTATCACGCCTATTTTGTAGGTACATTGTTACCAACTATTTTTATTCAATTTTAATTACTGGTTCAGTATTTATATACCCAAGTGATTTTAAGAATTTGTCAGTTTCAAAAACAGTTTTTTTATAATACTCAAAATTTCTATAGTTGAAAAAACCATGACCTTGACCGTCATACAATTTTAAATCACACCTGCTTTCAACCCTTTCCATAATTAACCTATAATAATCAGCAGTTTCAACTGGAATAAATTTATCTTTGGTTCCAAGAAAAAAAATTGTTGGCGGTGTTCCTTTTTTAATATTGTGAAGAGGTGAAAATCTCTTATATTCTGTTCCAATTCTTTCATAACCATAACCACCTGGGCCATTATCGATAACTGGATTAAAAAGGACCAATGCATTTGGAATACAACTTACCGTTAAATTATCTGTATCCTCATTATAGGAGTCAATTAAGGCGGTGGCAGCTGCCAAATGTCCTCCAGCAGAGCCACCCGAAGCAATAATCTTAGAGGAATCAATTTGCAATTCGCCTGCATGTTCTCTAATAAATCTAATTGCTGATTTGGCATCTTTCAGTGATTCGAACGGTGTGGTTTGCTGTCGATTTTTTACTCTGTAATCAACAAGAAAACAAATTATTCCTCTTTGTGAAAAATATTTGGCATGAGATTCAAATTGTTTGACCGACCCACTATTCCAACCTCCTCCAAAAAAGAAAATCATCGCAGGATATTTTTTTAATTTATCAATTGTCTCAGGATGGTATACTTCCATAAATAATTTGGTCGTATCAATCTGCTTATACAATATTTGTTCTTGAGAATAAGCAAATGAAAAAGCAATTAATGAAAAAAATAAAATTAAAACTTGTTTTTTGCGCATCACTTGCTGCATTTAAGGTTACATTACAACAAAACGTTGCAGTTTTTAATTGATACTAAGCTACATTTTTTAATTCAAAATCCAATATTTCATTAGGAGTTTTATATCCATATTTTTTTGGGCTGTTGTTCAATTTAGACTGAATTTTGATTAGTTTTTTTACGGCTTGTGCTAAATCCGATTTAAGCATAAATTTCATGAGGTGTTGTGGGTAGTTTTATTTCCCACACATAGGACAAGAACTTGAATTTATTGGTCCAAGACTTTTTCTAAAACTTTCATTCAAAGTAATTCTTTCTGATATTGTGCTTTTTTCAAATTTGTCAATGAATTCTCTCATTTCATTTCTTTCAGAATAATCTAATTCTGCATAAGAAATCTTTAGTTGTGTTAATTTTTTACTCATAGTCTATTTATTAAATTGTTTTTAAATTTTCCGCAAATTGAACAATCAGAATATTCCATTGAAGTTGGTATTTTCTTACATTCAACACACTCTTTTTGATATTCTCTTAGAGCATATCTCATTCCCATTCGTAATTCCCAGTCTCTAATATTATGCTCTGTGTCTTGTTCAGTTCGAGCTTTTAATCTTGTATTGATTAATTCATAATTATGATCGGTTTCAATGAATTTTTTTGGAGGAAACTCCCCTAGCTTTTTAAATCTATCCGATAAAAAATAATGTTCTTGAGCAGATTCATTTGCATAAGATAATTCATCACTCCATTTATAAACGACAGATACAATTGAAATAAATAATTGAAATATTGAAAATGGAATTGCAACTGCAATTAATATTTTTAAGAATAGAATGTTAATTCCGTATCCTAAAACAGTTGCTCCAATTGAAACAGGAACTATTATTCCTAATACTGTAAGTAAGTTTAAAAGTTTATTGTAATAGTTCGCTCTTTTTTCAAATATGTATGCTTTTCCAAAGCAATGAAAAGAATCATTATGAGATTTTACTCGTAATCTATTAATTTTTTCTTGTTCAGTTTCTACCATATGTTTTTTTTCAAATTACCTACAACTTGTTATGTCCCAATATAAATTGTTAATTATCAATAATATTTTCTGATAAAACAACATTGTATTCTTATTTATTTAGATTGTCAGTAATTATTATGGATGACTAAATTAAGCAATATAAGTTTACGGCTAAACAATTTATAATATTCTTAAGTGATCTCGTTTTTATTATTGATTCTTAAGCAGGCTGGATTACCTGCTAAACATTCTGTTTTGCTGAGACCATTCTTATGGAAAGGGAGCAAAAAGAGGGCAAAGGCAAAAAATAAGTGCTTTTTTTAAAGCTCTTATTGCGGGGAATTGGAAGCTGTATTGAGTGTAGAGCAACGGAACGAAATACTGCTTGATATGGTGGCTTTGCATTTTTCCTAAAATTTACTATAAAAACGGCATGCACGGAAAACATTTCCGCGCTAACAGGTGCTTCTGTTTTTTTATTGAAGAGTAATTATTCCCAAAGTAAACAACTTGCAAATTGATGTGGTTAATAGTTGTTTCATAAAAGATTTATTTATGAAATGTTTGTTCTATTTTTAAATCATATTTACCAAGACGTAATAAAGCAGCTATAAGTAATAACATTTTATCGGGACGGTATTCATTTGGTAAATAAAAACAGTGAGCAACATTATTTCTCAAATTCATTCCTCCCTCATTAGAAAATAGGTAATTGAAAAATAATCTATCATCCTCATTGAAATATTCTATAATTGTTTCATTATCAAATACATTATTAATATAAGCTTCTTGCATCCCTTTATCTTTATCAAAACTTACAGGAATACCTGCTCTTTCACAAAAATTTCTAAAAATACCTTCCATTTTTAATGTAAAACTATCAATACAAAGTATAAAACTAGGAGTGAAATATTTACTGTGACACCACCCTTGAACTTGTAAGAAAAATTCTACAATCGAAGGACTTAATTGCTGAATCCAATTTACTTGCTGTTCATTACCACCTATATCGTAACGAATGTATGTTTTGCCTATCCAAGTTTCTTCAACTAGAAAATTAATAAAATTTTCAAATGTTAGTTTACCGGACTTAATACCTAAAATTATGATGTAATGTAAGTATGGAAGAACGCTAATTTCAATCTGAAATTTATACGAATCAAATATTTTTTTTAATTCTTTGTTGCTTACTTTTTGTTTGACTATATTTTTGTTTTTATCAAAATTAATATTTGTTGCAAATTCCAGGAAAGCATTTGAATTTTTTAAGGAAGCCTTAGTTACATTTTCATAATTAGGAAAAAACAAACCTTGAGATATAAACCTATAAATTACATTGTAATCTTGTTTAAGAATATTCTCTGCTTTTATTTTTATTAGTTTTTGATGTTCTTGTAAGTACTTTTGTATTTCTGGGGAGTAATCGAATTTAAAAAGAGGCAATTTTATTTTCGGCTTTAAATCTGCATACAATTTTTCAGTTTTTTTTCTTTCATTAATATTCCCAGCTTGCCTAAAAGCTTCAATAGCACTAGAATGATAATCCTGCTTAATCCAAAATTTATCTTCATTTGTAACCTCATCAGCCATTCTTAAATAAGCTTGACCCTTTTCATTATGCCATTTTTTAGTGTCTGAGTTTGTTTTAACAGCAATTTTTATAGCTAAAGGCAAATAGTTATTAACAAGAAAAAAGTCATCTATCTCTATTTTATCTTTTTTTAATTCTTTTATGATTAATTCAAGTGAGTTATCAAAATCTTTTGGTTTAAAAATCTTAGGAGCCTCTAACATATCTCTTAAAATTCCTTCAAGAGTATAGAACTCCAATTTAGTCGCCTCAAATAATAAAAATTTAGATAGGTCTTTCAATGAAGTTTTATCAGATTTTATTTGGTTACTTATGGCGGTTAAGGTCTCAAACAATTCACCTATTTGAATAGGACTTTCTTTATTCTCATCTGTTTGGAATAACCTATAATACTCTTTTATGGAATTTATATAATTTTCGATAGCCTCTTGAGCATACTCAGTTTTTTTAATACCACTAGGACACTTCCATAATAAGTGATTGTACCTAGCCTTAAGAATTGAATTATTTGAAGTTTTTATACGTCCTTTGATATATTCTATTACTTCTGTTTGAAATTCATTTAGATCAGGATATTTTTTTATTTCTGCAATATTCTTTCCGTCAGAATAAATTTGTAAAAATAGCAAATCACTTTTTATATCAAATACAAAACAATCGATCTCCCATTGGGATTTCTTTTTATCGCTTTCAAGCTTTGTTTGATTTTTGAAACGAGACCATAGATTAATTAGTTCCCATTTACTTATAAGTAAATACGCATTTTCATCAATAAAAGAATATAAATCATTTATGGATTTGAATTGCTCTATGTTTATTTCTTTTAAATTCATTTCTTATGAGAATTAAAATGTAACTACTTGATTTTAATTAAGTTGTTTGTAGGATTGCTTTTTATAAACCATATTCAAAATATCCTCTACAAATGCCTTTACTTTTTGCATTTCAGGTTTGTAATTTGATGGATGACCGCATTTATTTCTTAACCCCAAGCAGCTATTAATAAGTTCGTTTTTTTCAAATTTACCATATAAACCAACTCTTTCACTTAAATGTAATGTGGTTTCATCTTTAATGAATTCAAAACTATCCACATTTTTAATTTGTTTTATCTTAGGAACAAGAATCTGAAGCTCTTTATTAATCACAGATAGTTCAGTACTATCAATAATTTTTTGCCTAATATTTTTAATTACAGCTGACCATAAAAAAATAACACCAGCTCTTAATAAACCATTTCTAAAGCAACCTAAGCCTTCCATCAAGTAATCTATCTCATCACTATTTTGTAACTCAAAAACAAGATGTTCTAAATCTTTAAAATTTTCAGTTTCTAAATTTTTATTTATAAGCTTGTCAATTGGTGAAAAATCTATTTCATAATTGCCATAAATCTTTTTTGAGTAAATTAAATGCGTGTCAAAACTGTAAATACCAAGATTTCCCAGAATGCTGATTAGAGGAACATCGAGCTCAGTAAGATGTTTTATATATGATAATTTTAAAGATTTTGCTTTTAATAATGGGTTCAAATGACAGTCAGATATTGTATCATCAATCATCTTTCTTACACTTGCTGGTGAATATCTTTTGTTTTTATCCTTAGCACCATAAAAAAACCACTCTTCAGGTTCAAAAGAAGTATAATAGTTTTTTAATAATGGTATCACCTTTCCTGACAGAATAGCCTTTCTTCTAATTTTCCCATAATTATCGACAATCTGAATACTAGGTTTTTTAGGGCTTAAACTAATGTGTTTCACCTTTATATTTAATAATTCTGAAGTTTCTAGACCACAAGAGTACATTAGCGCAATAATTGTTCGATGCTTTAAGTTATTTTTAGTGCGAATCATATCAATTATTTCACCTTGGGTGAAAAACACCGCTTTTACCTCTCGAATTGGAGGTAATTTTAAATTATAATTACCATGTTTCTTATTGTTTAATTCGTCGAAGTAAAAGTTACAAGCATAAGAAAATATTTTGATTGATGACTGTGAACGTTTTTTGGCAATTAAAGATTGAGCATATTTCAAAACTTTTTCTTTTGAAATCTCCAAAGGAACAATTCCTGAATAATATTCAAACAATTTAAAAAGTTGACTTGAATACTGATTAACAGTAGTTTCTTTGTAATTACGTTTTTTTAACTCATCAATAATATGTTGTTTAAATTCTTGTTTCATTTCTTTTTCATTTTGCAATTAAAGTGAGTACAGTTTTATTTAATCATCTTTTTCCACAATAATATTATTTAAAGCATCTAATTTATAGTCAATGATTTCACCACTAATTAATAATTCAATGGATTTTTCAATTACTTCAACTGGAACAACAAACCATTCTCTAGGGGTTATTCTCACACCATTTTCATCGAAAATATCCACATTTAATTTGGCTAATGCTAAAAACCTATGTAATAGGTTTTCAAATTTTTGTGTGTTTACATTGTAGCATTTAAATGTTGAAATTATTTGCACCTCCGCTTTTAAATAGGTGGCTTCTTTTGTTGCATTTTTAATGCGGTCAATCACCGGAACGGTTGAATAGCCAATTTTATACAAGTTATTTATGGATGCTATTTGTGGATTGGTTGATTTGGATTTTAACACATAAATCCAACCTGCAGCCAGGTCTTCCTCATTTACTGCATTTGCATTTTTTTGTAAGGCTTCGTCGTCTGTTGCACTGCTGTGCGTAACTACCTTTCCATTATTATATAAACCTTTTTCAAGAGAGCGATACAACATATTAGACACAGTGCCATTTTCAAATACACATTTCGTACGACCATCTTTTCGCAATCTTTTTCCGCTATCTAATGTTTTGGCTTCACTATGAAAATCAACATTTTCAAGATACAGCATTATACCATCTAAAATATAGAATGTTTTTTCCTGCAATCGTCCACCAACATAATTTATTAGTTTTCTTTTTTTGTCTTTTAAATCTTTATGAACTTGTTTAAATATTGGCTCATACGATTTGAAATCTTTGATTGGTTTTCTACGCGCAACAAAATCAGTTTCTTCCCTGTCTTTTATATGAGGTATGTTTTTTAGGTTGAAAATTTCATCAGCTTCATTACTATCTAAAATACCCAAATCATCATCATTTAAAATATCGTCTAAAGAATTAACCGCAGTTTTTTCAATATTTAAAAGATTATGGGTATCATAGGATTTCAAAATTTCCTTTTTTCTGCCATCAGCCCTTAAACTTTTTAAACGCGCCAGCAGTTTAAATTCCGTTACATTATTGGCCTTAGGTTCCCTTTGATTTTTTTCATAAAAAGCATTGATTTCCCGGAACGATTCAATTAAGCGTTCATCTTCAGATTTAACATTTGACACTTTAGGTTTTGAATCTAAAATTCCAAATTCATCATCATTAAAAATATCTTCCAATGTTTTCTTTTTACTCATTTGCTTTCGCTTTTCTTTTTTGCTCTCTTAAAAATATAATGGCTTCTGCCAATCTTCTTTCCTGTGGGTCAAAAGATTGAATGCTTGGTAATTCTCCTGTTTTTTCTTTCCAATTTTTAATTTTGGGCCATAAAATAACGGCCTCTTCTTCTGTCATCTGTATTCTTGTGGCATCAATTGTTTCTTGAATGGCTTTAAATACGGATGCTGTAACGGATTTGGACAATATTTCAAAAGCCTTTTGGAATGGGTTTATGGTATCTATTAAATCAATATGAATGTCGTCAATGTTTACAAAACTATCTGCCATTCTTATGAACCTTTTATCTCCAACTTGTTCAATTGTGCTGTTTTTCACTACTGAATCTACCACGACGTATTGCCGCACTTGTTCCACCTCTTCATCTGTTAAATCGGGATAGGTTTCTTTAATGATTTTAGGAATTAATACCTTATTGATAACTTCCGGGTCAACATTGCCAGGCATTGCCTTTAGCATATCACCATTTTGTAATATGGTCGCTTTTAAGTCGTTTATATCTGATTCAATAATGTCTTTTACCCTTATGGATGAAGGTGTTTTAAAACCACCTATTTTAATTGTATTTTCATCATCTTCCGAATCCTCTTCATCTTCACCGGGATATTTTGGCTTGAATTTAAAATTGGGCGCTAAAACTTGTTCCATCAATAATGAAGCTGTAATGGCTTTCAGCATATTGTTTACAGAAAGTTTTACCTCATCATTTTCGGCATCGGGCTGCGCTATTAAATTGGTAAATTGCGCGTGTGTTTTATTTTCGCTGTCACGGGTAGCCCGTCCAATTATTTGAATAATTTCTGTTAATGAACCTCTGTAGCCAACTGTTAACGCGTGTTCGCAATATGGCCAATCAAAACCTTCTTTTGCCATACCCAAAGCAATAATAATATCAATATCCTCCGGGCCTGAAATAGTGCGCAGATAGCCTTGTATTTTATCTCGTTCAATTTGATTGTCATTTACCAAATCTGCAACTTTTAAGATTTTCCCTGTTTTTTTGCTTTTAACATATAATACCCCGGTATCAGGATCTTGATATTCCAGTTCCCCTAAGCTGTCAATAATCCTGTTTACTTCTTCATATTTATCCTTAGTGGATTCACCTGCGTTTACACTTGGAATATGAAGGATTGTTTTTTTATTTTCATCTAAAATTTTATCAATGGCCGAGGTGTATCTGCCTTGATAAAAGTGATACCCAATTCCCAAAGATTTTAAATATTCATAGCCGTTTAATTGTTCGTAATAATTGTACGTTACTTTTATAAATTTAGCTTCAACTTCAGGCAGTAAAATAGGTACGCTATCACCCCTAAAAAAAGAACCTGTCATAGCTATAATATGTGCAGTTGATTTTTCCATTATGGAACGGAGCACTTCCCCTAAACGATTGCCGCCATCAGCAGAAACGTGGTGAAATTCATCAATTGCCAAAAGGGTATTGTCCAATGCTTTTTCGTCCATTGCATCAAATGCAAAACGCAATGTGGCGTGGGTACAAATTAATATTTTCTCCTCACTGTCCAAGAACTTTAAAAAGGCTTTTACCTTACTTGTTTCACCACCGGGAGTACATAAGTTGTAAATAGGATTTATGTTCCAATCTTCAAAAAAGCCATACTTCTTAAGTTCCGTTTTGTCAAAAGAGCTTCCAATAGATTTCTCAGGTACAGCAACAATTACTTTTTTTATGTCTTGATTTACTAATTTATCTAGACCAATAAACATTAAGGCCCTTGACTTACCCGAGGCAGGCGGCGCTTTAATTAATAAATATTGTGCTGTTCGCGCTTCATAAGCTCTTTCTTGCATTTCACGCATTCCTAACGCATTGGTGCTTTTACTTTTTCCTGTTTGGTTGTAATTAACTTCCACTAAATTTGGCATCGCTATTTATTAAATTATGTCTAAAGTTTAACTAAAAACGTCTAAAGCTTATCTAAAATATTTGTTTACTTATGCTAACAAGCCCTTTATATACAAGGGTTTTTATTTTTCAACTATCTAAAGTTTGTCTAAAAAATGTCTAAAGTTTATCTAATTAATTTTTTATTTAGTTAAACTTTTATCCATTTTGGGTTACGGTTTTTTTTCTTTTAAAAAATAAATAAAAATACGCATATCATTAATAATTAAGTATTTAGGTGTTTTTATTTATTTTTGAACAATTATTTATTCTTCTTTTTAAGCATTTTTTCAATTTCCTCTAATTCAATTTTATCAGTTTGCTGTGCATCTTCAATTTTTCTTTTGGTTTCAAAGCGTTGGTAAATTTCCTTTACTTTTTCTTCCATTTGTTTGTTGCTAATGCCTCCAGCACCTATTAAAATATTTTTATCGTTAAAGGTTAAAATTCTAACTACATTTTCTTTCCAAAAATTCATTGTAATATCAATTCTATCTTTAACTCTTAATTCGGCAGTTTCTAAAAAGATAACTACTAAACGGTTTAAAGTATCAATTTCATTTTCGCTCAAATAATTTTTTGCAATATAAATATCTTGTTTTCTAACGATAGCGCCTTTCCAAGATGTTAAAGCCATATTTGGTTTGTTTTCATTGGCTCTTGAAACTATAATTTCCGCAGCTGTTTTTCCCGTTACGGCAAAAAGCAATTTATTTTGAGTTTCGGCAAAAAACATTTGAGTGGATTTATCTGTAGCATCATAATCGCTACTTAATGAAAATAAATCGCATACTTTTTGGTAAAAGCGTTTTTCTGAAGCACGACTATCTCTAATGCGCTCCAATAATTCATCAAAATAATCTGGACGGCCGTTGGGGTTTTTTAAACGTTCATCGTCCATAACAAACCCCTTAATCATATATTCTTTTAAGTTACGATTTGCCCAAATTCTAAATTGTATACCTCGTTTACTACGCACTCTAAAACCAATAGCCAAAATCATATCTAAAGAATAAAAAGTAACCTTGTATTCTTTACCATCAGCGGCAGTTGTAAAGTAATTCTTTACAACTGAATTTTCTTCTAATTCTTTATCTTCTAGTATTTTAGCTATATGTTGCCCTACATTTTGTTTAGAGGTGTCAAAAAGTTCAGCAAGTTCGCTTTGGCTCATCCAAGCACTTCCGTCTTTGGCATATAAAGTTACTGATGCTTTGCCATCTGAAGTATTGTATATAATAATATTTTGTTGGTTCTGTTCCATTATACTTTTTTAGCTTTTGGTGTTCTTTTTGGTTTTTCTAACAAGGTGTTTTTGGTAATCATTTTTTCATATTCTTTAAAAAGGTACTCTAAACGCTCGGTATCACTTTCAAAAGGTTTTAAGCGATAACAACGTTCTATGGCCAAATCTAACTGGTGGTGCGCTTCTTTTAAACCTTTTGGCATTTTATCGGGATCATACAATTGCGCCAAGGTTTTACCTGAATGTTTTTCGCGTTCTTCTAAAATTTCAAATACGTGTAAATTGATTTGTTCTTTTTGCTTTTGGGTGATTTCCGGGAAAGGGAAGGTGTTATAGCAAATTGATGAAGAGTAACTTAATCGTGTTTCTAACCTACCTCCAACGGTTTTTATCCAAACGGTATGCATAAGACTTGAAACAATCCCGAACAAAAAAGGTTCTGCTTTATAAATTGGAAAAGCCTTATCCATTACAACTATATCTTCAGAAAAATAGCCAATTGGCAAATAATCTCTCATTTCAGAAGAAACTTTTGGTATTAAAATTAATTCCCCTTTAGTAAATCTTGGTTCTCCAAACTTATAAGGCGTATTAGCAGCTTCAATGGTAGATGGTCTTTTGCTCTTTTTCCTAAATTTTTTAACTTCTTCAAACCTTTTTCTAAATGGTTCTATTTCATTTGCATTTTTAAAATCATTATCGTTTACCCAAATCGCCCATCTTTCAACACCTTTAATTAATTCTTGAGCACCCATTAGTTTATAAATATATTTTTTTACATATGGATTATTAAAACATATTAATTTCTTTTCTTCATTGGATAATATTAAATTACCACCATCTAATGCCGAACTACCGTAACCGATTTCTTGAATGTTGGATAATGGTTTATTACGTTTGGAAATGAAATAATTTCCTGAATCCGTTAAATATGGGCTTATGTTTTCACAATATTTAGCCAAACTATTATTATAGATTATTTTTCTATCATTAATCTTGTTTCTTAACCCAACAATAACAACAGAAACACCCGCATTTCCTTTAGCATTATTGGTCCATTTAAATGATTGGTGTGCAAAACCAATTTCTATATTTTGGTTTATAATTAATGGCCAGAAAAGGGAAACCTGTTCTCCTTGACAAATAGAATTGGTAGATACAAATGCGACTTTTGAATTAAAACCTTTTATATATTTACTACCCAAATAAAACCAACAACTTATGTAATCCAAGCTTTTGTAACCTGAAATATTATAAAACACTAAATCCAAATCATTTTTTTGCTGTTTGTCTTGGCGACTGTAACCTAAATAAGGCGGATTCCCCAAAATATAGATTTCATCACCTTCATTTTTTGGACAAACTGTTTCCCAATCAAGTCTTGTGGCATTGCCTTGGGTAATATGCCCCGCTTCTTTTAAAGGCAAAATAGGTTTTGAACGGCCAAAATCAAACAATTCATCCACAAACTCTTTATTCATTTGGTGTTCTGCCAACCATAAAGACAATATTGCCATTTCGTGCGCAAAATCATCCAATTCAATACCGTAAAATTGAGAAAGTTTCACCTCTGTAAACACAAAAGAGTATTGTGGTTCCAGCTCGCTAATTTGTAACCAAATTTTAATTTCCAGTTTACGTAACTCTTTATAGGCAATAATTAAAAAATTACCGCTGCCGCAAGCAGGATCAAAGATTTTTAGTTTGGAAATACGGTAAATTAATTGGCGTAATTTCTTTGGGTTTTCTTTATTTTTTTCAAATTCGGCATATAATTCATTTAAAAACAAGGGTTCAATTACCTTCATAATATTTGGCACTGAAGTATAATGCATTCCTAAACCGCTTCTGTATTCGGGATTTACTACGGCCTGAATCATAGAGCCAAAAATATCAGGATTTATGTCGCTCCAATCTAAATCACCACATTCTAAAATAATTTTTCTCGATTTTGCGGAAAATATTGGTGATTTAATCGTGTTTCTAAATAAATCGCCATTTACATAAGGGAACTCTTTTAAAAAAGCCGGCGCTTTGTAATCTTCCTTTGTGTTTAGCTTTAAAAACAAACGGTCTAAAAATGCCGCTACATCACTGCCATTGTTTTGGGTATGTTGCTCTAAAGTTGTTGTAAACATTCCATCAACAGGAAATATATGCGTGTCCTCAGCAAAAAAACAAAACAATATGCGGGAAAGGAATATATTTAGATTATGGCCGCCATCCTCATAAATTGAAGGATTTTCGTGCACCAAAATATCATACAATTTAGCCATTTGATAAGATGCATCTCTATCGGCTATATTGTCATTTTTTTGTCTGTATTTTTCTTGGCCAGACCAAGGCAAAAAGAAATGAAAATGTTTATGAATTTCAAGTATTGGTATATCAAGCGTTAAACCGGTTCTTGTATCTTTAGCTAGCAATGTTTTATAATCAGTTACTATTACAAATCTTGGATTGTGCTTTAATGCTTCTTCATTTTTAGTAATGTCATCTATAATTGTTAAAAGTTTTCCGGTTCTAACTTCCTTAAATAATACCTTTTTTTTATAGAGTACCTCACCTTCAACTTTAGATAAATTGAAATCACCTTTTTTTAATCGTGTAATTGATGTTTTTGAAATACCATAAGATTGAAGCAAGTCGTAAATAAATTCTTCTTTGTTGAAATTTTCAACTAAAGCAATTACATTTTTTTCAATTTGTGACGCATTCATTTAATGAGGTACTTTTTCTGAGTGATTCAAAAATAGTGTTTATTATCTATACTAGGATATTTAACACTATATGAAAGCAATTTTATGGTTATAAAATTAAGATTTTAAATTGAAGAAATCAGAAAAGTTTTTTGATATTGTTTTTTAATTGAAAATTAAACATTTATATGTCATTATTATTAGCTTAGAAATACTATATTTGAAATTCAGAGTTGTCGCTAGGCAACTCATCTTTTTCATAGCAATTTTTTTTAACCCACCACGTTTATAGCAATTTTCGAGGTGGGTTTTTTTTATTTTCTTTTATCAGCAGAATTTTTCTTAAAACTTACAAGATTAAACATTTACTCACTCATTTTTTATTGGTTTTGGTGTTCGTGGATGTTTAATCTCAAATCCGTTTATCTTTTGATGATTTGGCAAAGCCAATGAGATTAAACATCTCACCTAATCTACTTATAAACTGGCTGCCATAGCGTGCTTCAAGTTCTTCGACGTTGAGGTTGGTGGTGATGTGCGTCTTTACGTTTTTTGTTTTGAAAAGGTCATATCGCGAAAGCAGTATTTCTTCTATTACGTTGCAATCTTTTGTGTTATGGCATCCTGTTGGTTCCAATCCCAGATCATCGAAACAATAGTCTTTGGTGTCCTTGTATTTTTCCAATACTTCAAATCCGGCTTCATTGAAATTGAAAACAATCATAAAGCAATGACCTTTGAAGATCTTTGGATGACTGAACAAGTCTATGATTTGTCCTCTGAAATTTATTTAAAATATGAAGTATCTCCAAGACAATACTTTTGCAACGTAGCATTTAATGTACTTATTTTAATTCATACGGGTTATGAAATGAGTAAATTTAGTGAGAAATCACATCCTGCCTATGATGCAGCTAAAAAACAAGAAATGCGCAAGAATGCAGAAGAATTGGCTAATGCAATCTTAAATGAACTCAATAAAAAATAGCTGTACACTTGTAATTTACCATTTAATTTAAAACTATTACAAAAGCGCAAAGGCAAAAAATAAGTGCTTTTTTAAAGCTCTTATTGTGGGGAATTGGAAGCTTTATGAAATGTAGTGCTTACGAAATGAAATAATGCTGGAGATACAAAATATAAAACTTCATTTTTCGATACTATCCTGTAAACAGTGTAAATTAATTTTTAGTGTTAAAATTTTTAAAGTTTCCAAAGCATTTTTACTAATTTTTATTGTGCAAAATTATATTAGAAATACAGTCAAACTCATTGCTCCTTGAGCACCAATAACTAAGCATTGCTCTATATCAGCAGTTTTAGATGGTCCAGATATAAAAAGCCCGAAAGATCGATCTCTTTTAGCAATCAATTTATAAGCATCATGCAAATGTAAACACACATCCTTTTTATTTAAAACAACAACTAAATCATTGGTGATAAATGGTAATACTCGAATAGAAAATTGAGTTTCGGAAATCCAAACCGCACCGTTTTCAGCAATTCCAAATTCACCATTTATGATAGCTAAATCAATTGTGTCAAGCTCATGTGGTCTTGTTATTTCTGAAATTGAAACGGTTCCTAAAGTAGATTCTTTAGTACAGTTAACTATTCTTGGTTTATTTGGATACATTTTTAGAATCTCTAAGTCAATGTCTTTTTCTTCGGCTAATTCTATGATGTTTCCCCCAACAAGTTTAACATTACTTTTAAAAGTTTCAAGAATATCGATGCTTTCATCAAAAGAATTCAAATCGATTTCTGGCAATGGCACTAATGTTGGTTTGTTTTCTTGTACAGATTTTAATATTGCTGCTCTACCCATTGTTCTTTCTTTTTTCTTTATACCAATCATCAAAATTCTCATTTTTTACTTTAGGCAGTTCTCGTGCTTTTCCCCAAGCATTTAATTTAGAATACACCATAAATCTTGGTGCATATTTCAGCATAAACCGTGCTGATTTACCTGCCAAATTATATAATTTGGGCTTCGATAAAACGACTCCTGCAATTTTTAATATTGATTTTTTTACTAGTGGTTGCTTTACATCTTTAACAATTAATTGCCTCCATTTGTAAAGTTGCTCGTGAATATTAATTTTCACCGGACAAACATTGCTACAAGAACCACATAAAGTTGAGGCAAAAGGCAACGAACTGTATTTTTTCAAATCTTTTCCTGGAGATAAAATTGAACCAATAGGTCCAGGAATAGTTGCGTCATAACTATGGCCTCCACTGCGTCTGTAAATCGGACAAGTATTCATACAGGCTCCACAACGAATGCAATGCAATGAAGATCTAAAATCTTCTCGCCCTAGCTGTTCTGTTCTTCCATTATCAACTACAACAATGTGCATTTCAGTCCCAGGAGCAGGTGTGTTAAAATGAGAAGAGTAAGTGGTAATTGGTTGTCCTGTGGCACTTCTTGCTAATAAGCGTAAAAAAACACCTATGTGTTCTTCTTTAGGAATTATCTTTTCAATTCCCATACAAGCAATATGGACTTTTGCTAAATGCACTCCCATATCGGCATTTCCTTCATTGGTACAAACTACAAAACCACCTGTTTCAGCTACTGCAAAATTTACTCCTGTGATGGCTGCATCGGCTTTTAAAAATTTATCTCGAAGATGTTTTCTTGCTTCATTGGTTAAATATTCAGGATTCCCATTGCTCGGGGTTGTTCCTAAATGTTCTTGGAATAATTCATCAACTTCTTCTTTTGTTTTATGAATTGCCGGCAGTACAATATGACTTGGAGATTCTTTTGCTAGTTGCACAATGCGTTCTCCAAGATCGGTATCAATAACTTCAATTCCTTTAGCTTCTAAATAAGGATTCAAATGGCACTCTTCAGTCAACATAGACTTACTTTTGACCACTTTTGTAGCTTTTTTATCGGCTAAAATTTTATGAACAATTGTGTTGTGCTCTTCTGCATCTGACGCCCAATGTACTTTTATTCCATTTTTTTGAGCATTTTCTTCAAACTGAACTAAATAGTTATCTAAATTGGATAATACATTTGCTTTAATACCTGAAGCCACTTCTCTTAAGTATTCCCAACCTTTTACATTATAAGCTGCTGTATCTCTTTTCTCTCTAACAAACCACAAAGCTTTATCATGCCAATTTACTTTGGCTTCATCCTTGTTGAATAGTGTTGCTTTTTCAGAATGACTCATAACTAAATACTACTATTTAAAATTTCAGCAATATGCATAACTCTAATTGGTTGGTTATTTCTATTTATTAATCCTTCCAAATGCATTAGACAAGAATGATCTGCCCCTGTAATAACTTCAACACCATTATCCAAATGATCTTGAATTCTGTCTTTTCCCATCTTCACTGAAATCGCTTCTTCAAAAACTGAAAAAGTTCCTCCAAATCCACAGCATTCATCTTTTCTGGAAAGCGACATTAGTTTCAATCCTTTTACATTGTTCAGTAAATCTTCTTCTGTTGAATAATACGGATCCATTCTTTCGGAACAAGAGCCTAAATTTAAGCCACGAAGGCCATGACAGCTTTTATGCAAACCAACTTTGTGCGGAAAAGAAGCACCTAAATCTGTTCTTCCCAATATCTTTACTATAAATTCACATAGCTCGTATGCATTATTACGAACATTGATAACATCATCTGTTTGTTCTATAATATCGAAATGCTTTTTAATGTGATAAATACAGCTTCCTGATGGTCCTACGATATAATCGTATTCCTTGAAATTTTCTACAAAAACCTGACAAGCTCCTTTGGAATCTTCTTCATAACCCGAATTCCCTAAAGGTTGCCCACAACAGGTTTGCCCAGTTGGATAGTACACATCCACATCCAATTTTTCTAATAATTCCAAAGTCGCAATGGCAACTTGTGGATATAACTGATTGATATAACAGGGAATAAATAAACCTACTCTCATTGGTTACTTCTTTTTATTTTGAAATAGCATTTGTCATTTAAAAAAGTAGAAATGTTGAGTTATATTAAACAACTCAACTTTCTACTAAACTCAAACTTAATTAATATTATTTCTAAAACTTAAAAACTTCTTTCTTGTTTATCTATAGTGAGCGTAAATTACTTTTGTTTGCAAATACTCTTCCATTCCATGTTTCCCGTCAGCACCACCAATACCAGATTTTTTCCAACCTGCATGGAATCCCTGCATGGCTTCAAAATGTTCTCTATTCACATACGTTTCTCCAAATTGAAGTTTGCTAGTAGCATGCATAATGTTGTTGAAGTTTTCTGAAAACACAGAAGATGTCAATCCATACTGGCAATCGTTAGACAAGGCGATAGCTTCGTCTAAGGTGTTAAACTTCATAACAGGCAACACTGGACCAAAAACTTCTTCTTGGATGATTTCCATTTGCTGAGTGCAATTAGTTAATAAAGTAGGCTGGTAGTAATATCCTCTATCAAATTGTTCTGAACGTTTTCCTCCAACTAATACTTCAGCACCTTCTTTTTTAGCAAATTCCACCATTTCTGAAATCTTATCTATTTGAGATTTTGAAACCAAACTACTCATATCCGCATCCGTTCCAGTAAGCGCATCATCAATAGTTACCTCACTCATTTTTTTAGCTAATCTTTCTACAAATTCATCATAAATATCATCTTGCACATACACTCTTTCCGCACAATTACATACTTGTCCGCTAAAAATAACTTTTGAAGAGACAATGGCTTTAACAGCTAGGTCTAAGTTAGCATCAGAACATACAATTGCCGGTGCTTTCCCTCCTAGTTCTAGCGATACTTTTGTAATGTTTTCAGCAGCAGCAGTAATAATTTGTTGTCCAGCAAAAACACTTCCTGTTAAACTAATAATTCCAGTAAGAGGGCTTTTAGAAAGTGCATTTCCAATAAGACTACCAGAACCACAAACAAAATTCAATATACCTGGAGCCAATCCAATATTTTGAATTAACTCAGCAAATTCCATAATAGTATTAGGTGCCTCAGAACTTGGTTTTATAACACAAGTATTTCCAGTAATTAATGAAGCTGCTACTTTACGAGCCATGACAAAAAACGGAAAATTCCAAGGGCAAATCCCTACAGCCACTCCAATTGGAGCTTTATGTAAATAAATATGCTCTTTTTCACGATCGCTTTGTATAATTTCTCCTTCAATTCTTCTTGCCCAACCAGCATTATAATCGAAATAATCAGCAGTTACATCAATTTCTACATGTGCTAAACCAATTACTTTTGCTTGTTCAATCGCTAAAGTTTCTGCTAAAAAAACTCGATTTTCTCTAATAATAGTTGCCATTTTATGCAAAAAGGCAGCTCTTTGAATAGCTGGAAGAGCCTCCCAAGCTGGTTGAGATTCTGTTGCCGCTTCTAGCGCTAAATTTGCATCTGCAGCAGAACCTGTTGGGATTGTACTGATTACTTCCTCAGTACAAGGATTTAAAACTTCTATCACTGTAGTAGAAGTAGAATTTACAAATTGTCCGTTAATGAATTGTTTATAGTGTTTCATTGGGTTTGGGTATTTTTTAATGTTATAAGGTTTAAAAAACAAATGTTAAACTAAAAACTTTTTTCTTAATTCTTCCACTTGATCATCGTTTATAGGTACCATTTCACCTAAACAAGTTCCTAATACAATTGATTTTGCACTAAATTCAGCCACTTCTAAATAATCAAATGTTTGTAATAATTGATCTCCAGTAATTAAGACGGAATCATTTTGAATAATGACAGCTGTAGAATTAGCTTCAAGAATTTCAGGATTTTCATTTGTTTTAAAATGGCTACCATATTCTAAAGCATTTACATCTTGTAAGAAAATCCAGCTTTCAGGAATTGTACGCACGTCAAAATAAGTACCTGTAACACCAAATGCCATTAAATAAGGCGATTGTGTTGTAATAATTGAATTAACTTTGGGATTACGTTTGTAAATTTCTTGATGAATCCAAGTTCCTCTACTAGGTGTTTTTCCTTTTTCTCTTTTACCACCTTTAATTTGAACAATATCTTCAATTTCCATGTCCCAACGATTTATATCTGTTGGAGTGATTAAAAAATCATTATTTTCCCAACGCATTGAAACGGTTCCGTACGTACTAATCATTAAACCTTGTTGACAAGCTCGCTTTACAATTTCACAAATTTCTAATCGTTTTTCAACTTCATCTGAAGCATATTCAATAGCTTCCATTTCAGGTATCAATGAAGGAATTTGGGCTTCAAATTCATCAATTTGAGCATCTGTTAAATAGTTTGGAGTCCCAATTTGAGAACCGTATATTATTGTACGTGCACATAACTCAAGAGCTTCAAAACGTTCAAAAGCATCTGTTAAATCACTACCACCTAAAACAGTTCCATGGTTTTCCATAATAATTGCTTTGTATCCTTTTTTGAATTCTTCAGCAATTACATCACCTAATTTTTCACTTCCGGGAAGTTCATAGCTTGCATAACCAATAGGTCCACAAATATGTTTTGCCTGCGAAATTATATTTGTATCTGGTATTTTTCGAACAATACTGAAAGAAACTAAAGCTGGTGGATGTGCATGAATAACTGATTTTATATCTGGTCGCATGTCATAAATAGCTTTGTGAAAAGGAAATTCAGATGATGGTTTGTGCTTACCAACGATTGTTCCATCTTTTTTTACACAAACGATATCTGAAGGACTTAAAGACCCTTTGTCTACTGCAGATGGAGTAACCCAGATGTCTCCATTGTTATCAATTATGGAAATATTTCCACCAGAAGTGGTTGTCATTCCTCTTTTATAAATTCTACTAATAATGGTAGTTATTTGATCTCTCGGGTGAACTAAATTTAATTTTTTTGACATTTTTTAATTAATTGTAAGTACAAAATTTAATTTATATTGATATAATTGATAATATATCATTGAGTTTTTTTAAATAGTTTAATTTGTTTTTTTTGGAAATATTTACTGAACACAATAAATAAAATACCACAAAGCAACCAAGCAGGAAGGGTAACAAAGGATAAGAACACATTAAATTGAATGGATATAAAATAGAATATACCAAAACTTATTACCCAAGCCCAAAACACAGATTTGTTAAATGAAAGCCCAGCAACTTCTGCATAATTTTTTGTAATTCTAGCTTTTTTGTAAAAGAAATGTTCAAATACAATGATGGCTCCAAAAGGCGCTAAAATAAAGCCATACAACGCTACAAACCCTAAAAGTTTCATAGCAAATGCTGGGAATATACCGGCAATGGTTGCTATACTACCTGCTAAAATGGTTACTTTTACTGTAGATAGTTTTGGGAAAATTGCTTGAAAAGCCAATCCAGCTCTATATATTGTAGGATTTGCTGTTGTCCAACCAGCCAAAACAACGGCAACTATTCCGAAGATTCCAATGGCATTATAAGCTAATGGGCCAGGAGCAACTGGAGGTGCTTGACCGTTTGATAAAAATGTTAAAGCTTCTGGAGATTTTAAATAAACCGCATACAATAAAGCCGCTGCTATCCAAGCCATATAGTGGCCAATATACATTCCTGCAGCTGTTGTCCAACCTGAACTTGCATTTTTGGAAAATCGAAATACTGATAAATCGGACATCCCTACATGCATCGCGGCGTTTGCAAACCAAGACCATATAACCACATGCCAAAAAGTAAATTTTATTTGTCCGGGGAATGGTTCAGAACCTTTTCCCCAAATGTCCCAAAAACCAGAAAAACTGTGAACTCCTAATTGACTTAAGGCTACAATACCACAGGCAATAAAAGCTAATACAATAATAGGCGACATATAATTTGCCGCTTTAGAAACGGTATCGTAACCTCTCGCAGCAATAATTGAAATTACGGCACCAATTAAAATTACAATAACAATCCAAGTAAAACCATTAGGCATCGTATCAGTTAATTTTGGCATGGGCATATCAAAAGGAATTCCAACAGCCGTAGCTGATACGGTAATCATTGCACCAGCTAAAAAACAAAATAAAATTCCGTTAGCTAAGTTGTAACCTGTTACCAATTTTTTACCACAAATTTTCTCTAATTGAAAATAGAGTGTTAACCTGTTTTTTATAGCAATCTCCGCTGTTAAATATCTCCAGCTTAAAACTGCTAGTAAATTTCCGATTAATAATCCTACAATTAAATCAAAAGCACTTACCCCAGCTGTTAAAAATAAGGGACCAATCATAAACTCTGTACCAGCCGCATGTTCTCCAGCATACATGCCAAGGAAACTTTTCCAACCTTTTAATTTTGATTGAGGAACAGGAACTCTTTCGAATTCACCTCCAGCTATTTCTTCAATTTCTTCTTCTATATTAAATTGACTCATTTGGGTGTTTTTTGTTACGTTGTAATAAATGGTATATGCTTTTTTAACGAATAATTCTTTTTCAAAAATTTAGAATTTAGCTTAGTATCTGAAATTGATATGGCAGCGCCCAATGCTGATCCAAGCGACGAACTTGTAGATCTAAGCTCCATATTTCTTAAATAATGCGACAACAATTTTATAAAAACATCATTATCACTAAACCCGCCATCTACAAATATTTTTTCAATTATTTTGCTTCCGGCAACGGTTTTAATACTTTTTACTTGCAATAAAACCAGTTCGGTCATAAAGTGATGATATGCATCTTTGAAATTATCAAAATCTATTAGCGTTTCTGAAGGCATATCCTCATCAATCATATTTCTCCACTTGAATTTATAGATAAAATCTTTCATAATTCTCTTAAAGATTTCACAATCAAATTTGATAGATTTGTGATAATCAGATGCCACACCAAAATGTTCTGATAATTTAGTTACCTGATATTTATACTCATTACCTAATAATAAACGAGAAGACTTTACAGCTTTCCCGTTAATTCTCATATAGTTGATACAGTTTTCTTGAATATCATGCTCCGTTAATACTTTATCTGTAAATGGGTTTAATGAAACGCTCCAGGTTCCGGTAGAAACTAAAATAAAAGATTCTTTGGTACTTTTAACATAAGGTAATAATGCAGAAGAACTATCGTGAATTCCAACGCCAATTTTTATGCGCCTTCCATTGTAATTCATATTGATGCTGGTTTCAGTAGAAACAATAGGAGGTAGAATAGTAGTTATTTCTTCCTGATAAACCCAGTTGTGATAATCTTTTTTATCGTAATCCCAAAGAGCTGTATGGCAACCAATACTGGTATATTCACTTAATGGAATTCCTGTAAAAATATAACTTAAGTATTGCGGAAGATGTAATGAATATTTAATTTTCTTGAAGACTTCAGGTTTTGTTTTCTTCAACCAATACAATTGCATTCCTGAGTTTAACATTCCTGAATTTGATGACCCTGTTTTTCTCGAAAACTCCATTTCTGGGCCATATTTATCAAAAAAGGAATCAATAATAGAAGGATCCATCGGTTTTGTGTAATTATACAAGGGAGTTAAAACTTCACCATGTTCATCAATATGAACAAAACTGGCACCGTAAGTGGAAAAATTTATAGCCTTAACATCATATTCTTTGTCCTCTAAAATTCGATTAAACAATTCTTTTAGCCATTTTTGCAATGCTGGTAAGTTTTCAGTTGGATACCCATCTTCATCGGTTATTTCTTCAAAACGCGTATATTCTCTATATACTTCTTGAAAATTTTCATCAAAAAGGAAGAATTTTTTGTTTGTTTTTCCGATGTCAAATATTGCGGTAACAGTTTTTTTCATTTGAGAGTTCTTATAGTCCAGTCGCCACAGTATTTCTACCTCTTTCTTTAATTAAATGATTTCTAATATCTAAAGAACGGTATGCTTTTATTGGACTTAAAGCTCCTCCTCGATTTAGTCTTGCTTTTTCAAGCAAGGGTCTAACGTCAGTTCTATAGGCTTCTTGTAAAATTTCCTGACATTTAACTACATCATTATTTTGTTGTGCTTCTTTTAATAAATTTTGATCTACCAACATCGCTTTTGCATATGCTTCTTGAATAGCTTCTAAAGACTGAATTATATCTTCTAAAGGATCTTTTACATTATGACTTGCATCAATCATCCAAGCTAAATCTGGATTTTGAGGATTGTTTTTCATACCATAAACCAGTTCATTAAAAATAAGGAACAGCGCATATGGTTTTATACTTCCTGCTGTTAAATCGTCATCACCATATTTACTATCATTAAAATGAAAACCGCCTAATTTACCTTTAAGCATTAATATAGAAACAATTTGTTCAATATTACTGTTTGGTAAATGATGTCCTAAATCAACTAAAGTAAATGCTTTTTCACCACATTCATTCGCTAACATAAACGAAGTTCCCCAATCTTGAATAACTGTACTATAGAAATTTGGCTCGTATGGTTTGTATTCAATTAACATTTTCCAATCACTTGGAAGTCCTTTATAAATGTCTTTTAAACTGTTTTGTGTATTTTGAAAAGCTGTTTGAAAGTTGTTTTGACCAGGAAAACAAGAACCATCAGCTAACCATACAGTTAAACTTTTTGAACCCAATTGGTTTCCAATATTGATAACGTCTAAATTATGCTGAATAGCTTGATGCCTTACAGCTTCACTTCGATTGCTTAAAGACCCATATTTGTAACTTTCTTTGGCGTTTTTTTGGTCTTGAAAAGTGTTTGAATTTACGGCATCAAAATTAATGTCTAATGAATTTGCCAATTCTTTAATTGCTTTATAATCACTAGGCACATCCCAAGGGATATGAAGCGAAACAGCACCTGCAGTTTGTGTAAGGGAATGGATTAAACCAATATCTTCTATTTTTTGCTCCAGATTTGAAGGTTCTCCAAAATAGGAGAAACGTCCAAATCTTGTTCCTCCAGCGCCTAATGCCCAACTTGGTATAGCAACTTGAAACTCGGATAATTTTGAAACCAATGAGGTAACATCGTAGCCGTTTTTAGTTAATCTATTGGCTAAAAAATCAAAATTTTCTTGATGTGAAGTAATTTCTTTTAAATTCGAATTGTGAATTAGTTCTTTATTTATTTTCATTATAATATTTTTTTTAATTTTTTAGTAAAAAATCTTCCAGCAATCATTAAATTAGATTATGGAAGTTTTTTAACATTAACTCAACTTAATCCAAATAATTAACGAACAAATGCGTTTGCCATTCCTCCGTCTACATTTATAATATTTCCAGTAGTTTTATTTAAGATAGCTACTAATGCAAATACGCCATTAGCAATATCTGCCGGATAAATAATCTCATTTAATAAATTTCTTTTTGCATAGTGAGCAGGAAGTTCTTCAACACTAATTCCATAAGATTTTGCTCTTCCTTCAGCCCAATCACCTTCCCATATTTTGCTTCCGACTATAACTCCATCAGGATTTACAATATTTACCCTTATTTTGTCATTTGCTAACTCAGTAGCTAATAATCTAGACATGTGTTGTTGTGCTGCTTTTGCAGTACCATACGCTACATTATTTGGACCAGAAACTAATCCATTTTTACTGGCAATGGAAATAAAGTTTCCTCCCATATTTTGCTTACGCATAATTGTGACAGCTTGTTTGGCTAACTCAAATTGACCTTTAACTAATACATCCTGTAAAATATCCCAATCTTTATCTGTTGTTTCTTCTAATGGTTTAGAAATTGCTAAACCAGCGCTATGTACAACTATATCTACACCTCCAAATTCTAAACATGCTTTTTTATACGCATCTTCAATTGATGAGATTACTGTTACATCACATAATACATAAGAAGCTACATCTCTTTTATAAGAGCCAATAGCTTCAATAAGTCTATCTTCAGCTATGTCACAAAGTACAACATTTGCGCCTTCTTCAACAAATTTATCTGCAATAGCTCTTCCAATTCCACCACCTGCGCCAGTTATTAAAGCTACTTTACGAGATAGAGGTTGTTCTTTAGGCATTCGAGATAATTTAGCTTCTTCTAATAACCAATATTCTATATCAAAAGCTTCTTGCCTAGGAAGTGAAGTATATGAAGAAATTGCTTCTGCACCTCGCATTACATTAATAGCATTAATATAAAATTCGTTAGCAACTCTAGTAGTTTGTTTATTTTTAGCAAAACTAAACATACCAATTCCTGGATAAATAATAATTACAGGATTTGGATCTCGCATAGCAGGACTGTTGTCTTTTTTACACGTACTATAATAGTCTGTATACTCAGCTCTATAGGCTTCAAAATCAGGTTGTAATTTCTTTAAAACAGCAGCAGTTTCCGTAAGGTCTTCGTTTGTGTCTAAAGCCAGCACTAATGGTTGAATTTTAGTTCTTAAGAAATGATCTGGACAAGAAGTTCCCATCGGAGCCAATCTAGCCAAATCATTACTGTTAATAAATTCTAAAACTACATCATTATCAGAAAAATGACCTATCATTCTATTTTCTGAAGAACACAAACCTCTTAATAAAGGCATTAATTGCGCAGCTTTTTCTATACGCTCTTCTTTAGGAAGACTTTTGACTTTCTGTCCGCCAAAGACAGACCCTTTTTCTTTGATTTTATTTTCAATGTATTCTGAAGCTTTTTCTATAACTTCTAAACTATTGATATAGCATTCGTAAGAGGTGTCTCCCCATGTAAATAAACCATGGCTTCCTAAAACTATACCTCTAATACCAGGATTATCGTTTAAACATTTTTCTAGTTGTAATCCTAAGTCAAAACCTGGACGTTGCCATGGCACCCATCCCATAGTGTTACCCCAAATTTCTTTGGTTACTTTCTCGCTGTCTTTAGCAGCAGCCACAGCAATAAGGGCATCTGGATGAAGGTGGTCTATGTGTGCAAATGGTAATAACCCATGAAGGGGTGTATCAATAGATGGTGCTTTACTACCTAAGTCATAAATACAATGGTTAAAAAGGCCAACCATACGATCCTCATCGTGCAACCCTTTATAAACATTTTTTAAATCACGTAACCTACCTGTATACAAACCTGCAATTCCTGAGCGCGATAAAGTACCAATATCACCACCAGAACCTTTTACCCACATCACCTCAACATCTTCATTTGTTAATGGGTCTTTTTCTATGGTTTTACAACTTGTGTTTCCACCTCCATAATTTGTTATTCTTAAATCTGCTCCTAAAATATTGGACCGATATAAAAATAAAGCAACTTCATCATTTTCTAATTCCGCAGCTTTATTATTATCCCAAAGGTAATCTACGTATTTATATTTCATGTTACGAGTCTCTATTAATATTTTGTTTGTATTGTTACGACAAATATATATTTAGAATTAAATTATCCCGTCCTGTGCTGTCCCGTATCTTTGAATAAACCATAAATTTCTTCAAATAAGAATAATATCTACATAAATTCATCTAAAATCATTTTAATTTTTTATTTTAAGGATTTATTAAATATACTTAGTTAAATTCGTCAATTAATTTGTATAAAAAATAAAGATAATTACACTACTTAAAATTACTAACTTCTACTTTTATATTAAAACCTTAAGTTTATAATTAAAATATGATTAAATTTATTGACATTGATGAAAATTCCCGTGTACCGAAGTATCAACAAATCGTTGATACTATAATCCACAATATTTCAGCAGGAAAATTAACGATGGACCAAAAAATACCATCAATTAATGTATTTAGCGAGGAGTTTTATCTATCTAGAGATACTGTAGAAAAGGCTTATAACATTTTAAAAGAGCGAAAAATTATTACCTCGATTAAAGGCAAAGGCTATTATATTACGCGAACAAAATTAATATCAAAAATTAATATTTTGTTTCTTATTAATAAATTAAGTTCTTATAAAATGAGAATTTACAATTCTTTTCGAGATAGTATTGGAGGAAATTGTCATACCGATCTTCATATATACCATAGTGAAGAGTCCTTGTTTTTGAATTTATTGGAAAAACACAATGGAGCTTATGATTATTTTATAATAATGCCTCATTTTAAAACGGATAGTTTAAGACATATTAGTTATACAGATAATGTTAAAAAAGCAATAAATAAAATACCAAAGGAGAAATTAATTATTCTAGACAATATTAAGTTAGGAATAACTGGTGAAATTGTTGAAATATATCAGGATTTTGAGAATGATATTTATAATGCTTTACAGGAAGGTCTTTCTAAAATAGCTTCCTATAAAAAAATAATGTTAATTTATCCTGAAAAGGCAGTATACCCTTATCCCCGCAGAATTTTACATGGATTTAAAAAGTTTTGTATTCAGCATTCCTTGGACTTTGAAATTCATAATGAGATATACAATGATATGGTGTTGAAAAAAGGAGATTTGTTTATTACCATTGAAGAGTCTGATTTGGTGAATTTAGTTAAACAAATTAGAGATGATGAATTTATTTTGGGTAAAGATATTGGTGTTATATCCTATAATGATACGCCTTTAAAAGAACTGTTAGGAATAACAGTAATTTCCACAGATTTTAAAGCAATGGGTGAAACTGCTGCTCAAATGATCTTAAATAAAGAAAAAGGTAAAGTTAAAGTCCCATTTAATTTTATTGATAGAGAATCTATTTAAGAAAATAGCAAACCAGATAATAACGCTACTGAATTGAAATAATTACAAATGGTTTATAAAAAAGAGAACTTATTGCTAAGCTCTCTTTTCAAACAAAATACTTAATTAAAAAAACTCAAATAACTATCTTTTATTTCCAGAAAGCTGCATAAAGCGCCACTAAAATAATCATTACAGCAAAGGCACCAATATTAAATATCGGACCTGTTTTAAATAATTGCTTCGAAAGTATAATTCCTTTTTCATCATCTTTTCCGTTATGTTGAAACCAACTCACAATTATAATAACAATCATCGTAAGTATTGCTGTATAGCCCATTTGATCCAAGAAAGGAACATCAACAAATAAAGAACTTGTAGACCATCCTTTAGGAGCCACTTTAAAATACATCGCAATTGGTATGGAAACCAAAGCCCCAACAATAGCGGCTTTGTTTGTGGTTTTTTTCCAGAACAATCCCAAAATAAATATGGCTAAAATCCCCGGGCTCACAACGCCGGTATATTCCTGAATAAATTGAAAAGCCTGGTCAATGCCCCCCAATAAAGGAGCCATAACGCAAGCAATCGCCAAAGCAACACCGGCTGAGATTCTTCCCATATTTACGGTGCTTTTATCGCTTGCATTTTTGTTGATATATTGCTTGTAGATATCCATTGTAAAAATGGTTGAAGTTGAATTTAGCATGGAAGCCAAAGACGACACAATAGCCGCAGCCAAAGCCGCAAAAGCAACACCTTTTAATCCGGTAGGCAAAAATTGCAGCAACCAAGGGTAAGCCTTATCTGCCTGCTCTAAAGTTGGTAAATTCTTCAATCCAGCTTCACCCAATCTCGCCATAATCTCAGGATCATTTACCATAACATAAGCCGCAATTCCCGGAATTACAACAATTAAAGGAATGATTAACTTTAAAAATGCAGCCAATAAAATCCCTTTTTGAGCTTCTTTTAATGATTTGGCCGCCAAGGTTCTTTGAATAATATATTGGTTGAAACCCCAATAATATAAATTTGCTACCCACATACCGCCAATCAATACGCCAATACCTGGTAATTGTTTATAATATGGATTGGATTCATCTAAAATCATATCGAACCTATCAGGAGCAGCTTCATAAATTATTTTCAAACCTGAAAACATTCCTTCCCCTCCAGAAACTGTATTTAAAGCTAAATAAGTAGTTGCTAAACCACCTAAAACCAAAAACACTACTTGAATTACATCCGTCCAGGCAACTGCCGAAAGTCCGCCATATAAAGAATAAGCTGCAGCAAATAAAGCCAATCCAATAACGCCATAAATCATAGGAATACCCATAATGGTTTCTAATGCCAAAGAACCTAAATATAAAACCGAAGTTAAATTCACAAACACATATAGTGCAATCCAAAATACGGCTAAAATGGTTTTTAGATTGGTAGAAAATCGTTTTTCAACAAATTCAGGAATGGTGTACAATCCTTTTTCAATAAAAATAGGCAAAAAGAATTTTCCAACAATAATTAAGGTAATAGCCGCCATCCATTCATAAGAGGCAATTGCCAAACCTAAAGCAAACCCGGAGCCTGACATTCCTATAAACTGTTCTGCTGAAATATTTGCGGCAATTAATGAAGCTCCAATAGCCCACCAAGGTAATGATTTACTTGCCAAAAAATAATCCTCAGCATTCTTTTGGTGCCCTTTTTTATCTCTGGAAACCCATAAACCTACCCCTAAAATTAATACAGCATACGCTATAAAAATGAAGTAATCCCAAAATCCAAAATGTGTAGTCATAATTTTTTATTAATATTTAGTTGTTTTATTTATTTTGGAAACTCTAAAATAATCAATCGTTGCCTTTTTTATATTTATATTAATGTTCCTATTTTTCAATGATAATTTCATTTCATTTATTCCTTTCTAAAAAACTTATATAAATTTGAATAATCGCCGAATCATGCTTATTTTTTGGCATTGGTTAATTGTTTTTATAGTTTTATTTCCTGTTTCCCTTCTTTTAATATTATTACCTTTCTATTCCAAATGAATTTTCCGGATAAGCCTTTTGGTAAAACTATTTCTCCCTGAATACCTTTTTCTCCTTTCCTTTTTAATTTAACAAGAATATCACCTTTATAATGTGGCATTATGACTTCAATATAATTCAGTTCTCCAAGATGCGGTTCAATTATTACCGTTTTAAAACCAGGAGATGCAGGGATAATACCGCATACATAAGAAAGAAAATGATAATTAGGACTAGCACTCCAAGCATGACAATCTGATCTTGTAGGTTCTGGAGTCTCTGCAAAAGTTGTTAGTCCAATATCAATCATTTCTTTCCAGTCGTTTAGTATATCAAAATAATCTTTAGACAAACCAGCTTTTCTTATAGCTTCAACCAAATAGAATTTGTAATAAAAAGTAGTTTCTGTTATTTCTTTGTCTTCTAGTATTTTTCTTAATATTTTTTCATTTTCCTCTTTATTGAAACTACCTGTTAGAATACCTACAATATTAGCATGTTGACTAAATGTTTTCTTATCAGGTGTGTCTGCTAACAATCCGTTGTTCTTATCCCAACAATACTTATATGTACTTTTTATTAAAGATTTCGCTCTATTTTTATAATCTTCAGCCTTGTTTTTATATCCAAGATTATCAAACATCTCTGATGCTAGTTGAAGTGTATGAGCATATTTTAAAGTAATTATTGACGAATTTCCATCTATTGCTCCTGTAGGAGTTCCTCCAAGCGGTCTATCATTATTCCACGATCCAAAAGACCAATCTACAAAGTTCCACCAATCCATAGGACCTAACATTCCTGTTTCATCTATATGTTGCTCATACCAATGCAAAACATTGTCAATGCCATTAACATACTTTTTAACAAATTTGTTGTCATCGCGAAGCATCCAATAATCGTGTATCATTTCAACCCAGATTAATGAAAATGGGGGTATTACTTGAGGCTCTACAGAAGGGAATCTACTTTGTGTAAGACCATCAGGCAATTGTGAATTATGAAATTGATCTATTGCCTTTCTCATTAACCTATCATCACCTGTTACGTATAATGATATTAATGCTTGAATACGAGTATCTCCTACATATTGCAATTGCTCGTAATAAGGACAATCATAATACGTCTCTCCGGCACACAAACGTGCCGTACGCCAACCTGTGTCCCAAATATCCCTTAATTCTGTGTTGCTGCTTTTGAAAACAGCCTTTTCTTTAAAAGGATAAGCTGTAAAAAAACCATAAATGTCGTTAATAGTAAGAGCCTCATCTCCAGTATTTACATTAATTTCAATGTATCTATATGTTCTAAACCATAAAGGTTGATACTTTCTGTTTTTTCCGCCGTCAGTATAAAAAATATCAACAATATAATTAGGCATACTTTTTCCTTCAACTATATTTCTATTTCCTTTAACACCATTAGTATCTATTAATGCTTCGGCATATTTGATTTTTATTTCAGAACCTTTTCCTCCGCTAATAATCAATTCAGGATAAGCTGTTGTAAGAAAAGTTTGATCTAATAAAATCTTTATTTTTTTATGAGCTGGAATTATAATAGGTGATTCTCCATCAATAAATTTAGAATTGACTTTTATGTTTTCAAATCTTTCTATTTCATTTAACCGTTGAAATTTATATTCTGTAAAAGGAATATTTCTAGGCACTAAAGCCCAATCCCAAAATGTAAACTTTCCTTTAGGAATACCATTACCTATAATTTTTGGTTGTTTCCAACTATAGTCATCAAAGTCTCCCTGTTTCCAACCATAAGGGTATTTACTTCCTTCTAATTTTTCAGAAGGGCCAATAGTTGTGTGTGTTGGCCTTTTAGTTGGTTTAATATAAGCTTCATCTTTGAAAACTTTCCATGTACCATTTGTATTTACAATTTCCTCTTGATGACTATTGCCTTGAAGAATAAAAGCTGTTTTGTTCGTCATTTGTGCAAGATGTTTGAATTCTCCAAAATTCCATACCACAGCAGAAATTATATTTTCTCCTAGTTTTAATGATTCTGAAATATCAACTGTCTCAAAATTCCAATTAGCCAAATTTGAACTTGCTGGACCATTACAAACTTCTGTTCCATTAACAAATAGACGATATCTGATGTCTCCGGATACATTAACTACGAAATTTTTAGGGATGCTTGTAAGGTTGAATTTTTTTCTAAAATGAAATACTCCATAATCTTTTAGAGAAGCATCAGGATATGAAATCCACATAGCATTCCATTTGTGATTTAGCAAAGAAGGCGAAACTATTGCTTGCTCTTGGCTGTAGAGCTTACTTGTAAATATCAATATTATAAGCATCCATACAAAAAATGACTTATATACAATCGTATCTTGTTTCATCTATTTTTTATTTTCTTTCCAGTTCTAATGCGTAGTCATCTGTTCTGAAAGGTGAAGCTGGTAAATTAGCACTATTCCCCAAGTTTGATTCACTAGGAAAATTACCCCAGCCATACCGAACGGCCACAGGATGCTTCACTTTTTCGCTAGATACTTTTACACTTTTTTTATCTGCCATAATAACTGCTTTAGCAGGAATAAAAGCGCCATTTTTACCTGCAATATAAAAGCCTTTAAGGTTCTTCTCATCCTTCAATACTTTAAGTTTGTCTCCAGTATCAGAAAAATGAACAATTATATTATTTTTATCCCCAGTCAAACTTTCGTATAAAGGACCGCTACGTACAATATCATTAAACTTATACACATCGTGTAATGCTAATCTTGAAAGTCTAACTCCTACTTCATTTTTTCTATAAGGGTGTATATTTATCTCTTCTCCTAAATCTACGGAAACAGCCATTCCTACATTGTTAAACTTATCTAAAGTTAACCTTTGCACGTCACGGATATATGGCCAAGCATCTTTTATGTCAGAATCTGATTCTTTTCCATCATAGCCCGACAGTTGTACATAGCAGAAATACATATCATCTTTTTTCCACTTTTTTCTCCAAGACTTAATCAGCATTGGGAATAGTTCCTTATATCTTTTTGCATTGAATGCATTCGATTCTCCTTGATACCAGATAACTCCTTTTATTGCATAAGGTATATGAGGAGCTATCATTCCGTTGTATAACCAACCTGGTGTGTGCATCTGTCCAGGCACATACCAATTCATAGGGTAACTTGCTTTTACCTGTTTTCCTTTTTCAAGTATTGCCTTATATTGCTTTATCTGTTCTAAAATAGGTGATGTGACAGGATTCGTGGCAAGTTCTGAAGATGGGAACCAACTTTCAATAGCAGTCCCTCCCCAATTAGATGAAATAATTCCAATTGGAACATTCAATTTATTTTTTAATTCTTTAGCAAAACTAATTGCAATTGCAGAAAATCCAGGGGCCGATGTTGAATCCGCCTTAATCCATTTACCTCCACTACTAAAACACGCCTCAAATGAAGGCCAGTGCGGTTGCATAAAAAACCTAATATCATCATCTATTGGCATATTTTTAGAAACGTCCGATTGCCAAGCTCTCATCTCCATATTAGACTGGCCTGAGGCCATCCATACTTCTCCTACAGCAACATCATTAATTATTAATGAATCTTTTTCTGAAAACACTTTAATAGTTAATCCTGTTTGTACTTCTAGAGGGAGTACATATAAAATCCAATTTCCATTTTTATCTGAGTAAGTTGAATATGTTTGGTCTGCAATTTCTAGTCTTATTTTTTCTTTAGCATGTGCATCCCCCCAAAACTTTATTTTTGATTGCCTTTGTAATACCATTCTATCAGCAAACAAAGGAGCAAGTACTAATTCCTTCCCTTTTCTAAAATATTCAGGCTCATTTAATGTATAATCACTGAAAACCACATCCTTTGTATTTGTATATAATCCCGTAATACCTTTGCCTATTGCAGGTTGAATATTGTCAATTCCTGTTTTCAATAAAATATTATTATCTGTTTTATTTGTGATTATAATTTTCCAAGGTCTCCAATCTTCTTTATCTACAAGTGGAGCTCTAGTTATTGCAACATTATAAACTAACCCCGGTTTAAAACTAGAAGACAACTTAAATTCATTCCATAAATTATATCTACCATACTTATAATGAAGAAATTGAATTCTCGGATTTATAGAATCATTGTAAAATCGTACAACTTGATAATCATTATCGTCTTTCACATTCAGTAAAAATCCAAATCGAGATTCCTTTTCTTGTTTAGTCACCTTAATATCGCAACTAATACTTTCCCATATATCGCTTCTTTGCTTTCCTTTATTTTTAATCAAATACAGTCTGCTATTATCTACATTATTAGGGGTGATTTCCTCTATACCTATATTCCATTTACCAGATATTGGAATCCAATCATTATTAGTCTGTGCAGAAATCATGCTTGACAACATGAAAATAATACTTGTAAATTTTAGGTATATGTGCTTTTTAAACATAACGTTTATAATTAAATATGAGGATGTTTTTAAATGTTAACAACATTTAAGTTCTGCGTATCTAAATCTTACATTTGATAATTTATAATTTATACATTTCGGTAGAGATGACGGTGAAATCATCCTTAAGACTACCACCATTTGTTATTAATTAAACAGGTTATCCTTATCTAAAGACAATATCTATCTTGTGAATATCAACAGCTACATCGTATGTTCCTGGAACCTCCCACCCGATATTTGATGCTCCTATATAAAGGTCTTCCCATATAGTCTTAGTGAGGAAGTTGCGCTTTTGTGCTAAATCAAATGCTTCTCTAATAATTGGAAGCACATCGATGTCTACAGAAAATTCTTTATTTAATTCTGCTTTCCCTTGACTAGACATAAGAGGTCTCATATCTGGCATATAAATAAATGCACCTGTATTGTTTTCTTTTCCTCCATCTTGAGCCGCATAATATGGAGCATAATCAAAACGCTTATCCTGAAAGTTAAACCCAAACCAGATGTAACGACCAAATTCAACGGATGAGACATTGCGATTTTGAACGGTTATAAACCACTGGAATTGTGCCGAGTGCAGGTCAGGATTAGTAGTTGACGGCATCATTTTATCTTCTAACTTGTGAACATTGTAGTCAACTTTCATTCTAATCTCCTGTTTATCGGAAATCTTTACGATTTCGGATTTAGGTATCTCATATTCTAATAAAAGAGTCGGCCAAGGTTCACCTTCTCGTCTTGGATCATGGGTGATTCCATTCAAACCATATTCTGTACTTGTATTTAATTCAAGAGTTATAGTGCCATCTGTTGTATTTACGGTAACCTTGTTTCCATTTGTACCAACAAGGTATTCATGCTGATTATTTACAAAATTGTAATTAGCATCCAATAAATCATTATTTATACAGTTCCATTGACCAATATTCCACACGGGATTACCTATTGCTTGACCATCATAGTCTAATTTTCCGACAAGACCAGGGTTTGCTTCGTTTGTAGAACGTAAATTAAATCCATTTTTAAATAACTTATCTTTAAACACGGTGTTGTAAACTGGTTCAGGATTAGGTTCAACTATATCCTTTTCACTACAGGATATCAGCAATAATAAAGATAGAGTCTGGAAAATCAATATTGCTTTTTTTATTAAATTATTCATCTTTTAAATCTGTTTTAAGTTTAACTATTTTATTTCTAGTTTTTAGTAGAATTGCATAAATAATAGTAATTGGACTATCTCACTGTGCCAACTCCCATCCACTTCACTAAACTTACAATTTGGAACTACAATATAAGTCTGGCGCTTTTCCAACCCGTAATGAATATACCGTTTAGTATAACAATATTAGCCGATTTTGAGTTTCAAACTTGTCAAATTACACAAAAATTGAGTCAGATTATAACCCTTGTATTTACTGCTATTTCGGCTATAATTTTTAACATGGTTAATAGGTGTTTTCTATAGTTTAAAGTAATTGTTAAAAAAAAGAAGTTGATATTTTATTGAATTTGACCAATAATTCCAATTATGATTCCCTGGGCGTTCAATATAGTCATGTGGTATATTTCTCTCAACCAACTTCTTATGTAATCTCTTGTTAGCATTATAAAAGAAATCATCAACTCCACAATCAAATATCAGTTTCAAATTCTTCCCATCCAACTTATAAACCATATTAATTACAGTATTTTCCTCCCAGTTTTCTTTGTGTTTAGAATAATTGCCTAATCGTTTGTGAATATCCCAATTACTTGGAAAAGAACGAATATCTACAGCTCCACTCATACTTCCAGCTGCTCCCCAAACATCTGGATGCTTAAAAGCAAGGTAAAAAGCACCATGACCTCCCATACTCAGACCTGTAATGGCTCTGTTAGTCTTTTCGGCCGATGTATTATATTTTTTGTCTATTGCACTGATAAGTTCTTTTGAAATAAAGGTTTCATATTTCATTCCCTTATCTATTGGGCTATCAAAATACCAACTCGTAGTTCCGCCATCAGGACAAACAATTATGATATTATATATATCCGCATACTCTTTGATACTAGGGACTTTTGATAGCCAATTAGTATAATCTCCACCAGCACCATGAAGTAAATATAGGACAGAGAAGCCCTCTTTTTGAGTAGCATAATTACCAGGTAAAATTACAATATTTGGAATTGATTTATTCATTGAGCTACTCACAACCATAACCGTATCTATGGTAGAGGCGAATACAAATAGAGAATTACAAATTAGAAATAGCAATATTAATTTTAGTCTCATAATTTTAGTATTTATTAATACCTCTTAACTATCGAATAAGAGTTCTTATTCCACCCAATTCTATAAGAATATTAATATACTAAATTCATATTTATTATAATAAAATTCTATTTACTTTCATATATGTAATTAAAAACCACTTACAACTTCATCACCCTCTAACCACGCTATCATGTTAAGAACAAGAAAGTTCCAGTTCTGAAACTCTGGATGCAAAATAGGCTTTCCCGTTTCAGGATCGTAATACTCGTGCAATGTATTACTCTCTTCTAGATCTTTACCAAAAAGCACTATAGTTTTTATTGCAATCTCTTTTGCCTCTTCGTCAAATCCGTAATTAACAAGACCTCTCCAAACCAAGTAATTTGATATACCCCATATAGGTCCTTGCCAATTTGATGGGTTTCCACTTGCCTTAAGGTTATACATTTTTTCCATTTTAGAAAGCGTTCTAATTCCATAAGGAGCATTGAATCTATTTTCATCAAGAAGATGTTTCTCTACAATAACTTTTGCTTGTTCAGGTGTAGCAATACCCGCCCATAAAGGAAGAAAATTTGTCCAATAATCTATTCGTTGTATCAAACAATCGTATTCTCTTGGGCTACCACTATGCAGTACCCATTTATCTTTTTCAACAGGCATAAGGTTGACGTCTACACTATAAAAAGATTCATCTCTTTCATCCCAGCAGTGTTCTTGTATCGCTTGAAGAAGGTTATCTGCCTCTTTTTTATAATATGTAACTCTTTCAGAATAACCTAATTTATCAGCTAAGTACACCATTGCCAAAAGCTCTTTGTACATAAAACTATTTAGGTAAATAGAAGCAGAACTTCCTGGTGGCCTAAAAAAGGTGCTAGGATCATTATCTACTCCAATATAATGATCTGTTGTCCAAACATATAAGCCTGTAGCCTCATTGCGTCTGTAAGTTATATAATTTCCTATAAAAAACTGAAGTTTAGAAAACTCTTCTTTTAACCAATCTGTATCTTTATAAGTCTTGAGTAAATACGCTGTTTGCTGAGCCAACATAGGCTTGTGCATATTTTCTGAGTATAAATCCTTAGGTTTTTTAAACCCACTCATCAACTCTCCAGTTATTTCACCTTTTTGAATAACAATAGGTATCCAACCGTCAATTGAGGTTTTGTCTAAGAAATTCAAAACACAACCTTTCTCGTACTGCTCAAATATTTCTAACTCCTTTTTATCTTTCTTATTGGTAAGAATTTGACGTATCGCAATACTAGCATAGTACGAATCCCAATCCCAAAGCTGATCTGAATATGCCATACCAGGCACTAAAAAAGGATGCTTTATATTACCTCCTGCCTCGCGATACATCTTTTTGTAATCTTTAGTTACATATTCTTCAATGGGTTTTATGAATTTATGCCAATCGTTATTTTGTGACATTGCAGGCTGTACAAATGCAACTAGTAATATGTACAATATATAATAACTACTTTTCTTCATATTATTCTTTTGGTATATAAGTTAAGCTAAGATTTTTATATTTTATAGAACAGTCAAAAGTTCCTTGAACTTCCCATCCAATATTTGAACTTCCTATTGCTAGATCAGGTGTATTACTTCCTTTAAGGTATCCTCTTCCCTTTGCTGTTTGAATAGCCTTTTTAATATAAGGAAGTATGTCTAAATTAATTTTTATCCATTCTTTATTATTTACATTTCCTTTAAATACCTCTTTACTGGCAGGTTTGTATATAAATTTATTTGTAGCGTCTTCTTTTCCTAAGTCTTGAGCTGAATATTCTTCAATTCCATCAGGATAACGATAATCATAAACTGGTAACCCAAACCAGAAATAATCACCATAGCTTTCAGATTCTGGATTGATATTTCCTACACTAAAATATATTGAAAACTGTGCTGTATGCATATTGGGGTCAAATTCAAAATCTTCCATTTTTATCTCATTTCTCAATAGTTTAACATCCAAAGTAAAATTCATTTCACCAGCATTCTCTATCTTATTATTAGTATCTATCTTTTGCTCCATCAAAAGATGCGGCCAATCTTCACCATCCTTTCTAGGTGCATCATACTCATCAGAAGCTATAACTTCCATAGTCACCTCTATGGTATTATTCTCTTTTTTAAATGAAATATTTTTACCGGTTTCTGAGTAAGTAATGCCATCTTTAGTATTATTAGGCGTAGCATCAACTAAATCCTTTTTAGATCCCCATTCTGCAAGAGTCCATATTGTTTTTGCTCCATCAACCTTCCCAAATGGGTAGATTATACTTTTCGTGGAAGGATCGGCACTATTTGTACCTTTTATATTTATCCCATTCTCAATTGTAAGATCTTTGAAAACTTCATATCCTGTTTCTTTATTTGTTTCATCTATTTTACCAAAATTACAACTAGATAAAACAAAAACCAGCAACGAGCTTGTGATTAACCTTTTTTTCATTTTTAAAATTTTATTTTATCACTTATTTATTTTTTACTAATCTAACAGGAAAAAACATATTTTTATCATTTGCGCCACGCCACATATTTCCGTTATCAAAAATGGACCAACGCAATCCGTTAGTAGTATCATTTTCTGTTGCTACCCACCAAGTCCCTTCTGTTTTAAGTGCAGCGCCATATATATGGGCGCTTCCAAAAGCTGTGAATCCAGTTTCATTAGTTCCATTAGCAGTATTCCAATGAACTGATCCAATCTCTTTTAGTTTATTTCCATCACCAGCAACATAATCATAAAGTGCTTGCCATTCTACATCTGTAGCGACATGCCAACCTGCAGGTACAAAGCTCGGTTTTACAATATCATTCCATGAGTATGAAGGACCGTAAATGTGAGTTGGATCATCTGGATGATAGTTTATTGTAATTGGTGAACCATCATTAAAATGAGTGGATTTAAAATTCTCAACCATCCAAATGTCATTTCCAATATTAACAGTATTGTAAACATTCCCATCATAATCAACAGTTTGATGTGCTGTCAAAATCAAATTTTTAATTTGCATTGTACCGATGTTTAATCCCGAGCATTCAAAACCCGTAGTAAACATAGAAACCTTATAGTCGCTAAATAAAGTTGATTCGGTAAGTATACCCCTCCCCCAGGCCTCATTTAAGGCATTTTTGATTAATGGTAGGAGGTTACCACTTATGGTTTTCCACGTCCCAACTGTTAAGCCAGTACTGGAAAATGGGATAAGTCCCACGTCGTAAATAAATTTACCGGTAAACAAATCAATTTGAATATTCTGACTAGGAACTGGATATCTGTCGTCAAAAAGTGTACTCATAAAATACATATTTTTGCCATAACCGCTATTTCCTTGTCGTAAATTCTGGATCAGAAATACACAGTTATATTGCAAAGAATGGATCGCTGGATTATATCCTGACAGTTGATTACGCACATGATATTGCAGTAGGGCATCAATAGAAAAATCGAGACTTGACATTTCCCCGATAAAAGGGGTGGAAGTACCCAGCCAACCATCAGGATCTGCGATACGTTGATCCGCCAATAAATGAGGGAATGGGTCACTTGCTCCTCTGTATACTCCGTTAAAATCATTGAATCCATTTAATGCAAAAATTAGATTCCCGTCGCTTGAAGTTGATGGACCAATCGTAATGGCTTTATTAGAATCTGCAAATTGATATGACCCAGAACTTAAAATTGTAGGAGAACTCCCATATATAGATGAACTACTATACCATTGGGTAAGATTCCATTGAGGGCTTCCATTAGCACTTGTATATTGAAGACTTCCCTGTATAACACCAGTAGTAGGTTCCAAAACATTAAAACCTGTTTGAAATATTGGATCATTCAGTAATTCGATTTGTTGAAATTGTGTAGATTTTGACTGAATTGTAGCCGTAGTATTTTTTTTTAATGATATAGTTTCTTTAGCTTGGTAAGCTCTATCAATTTCATTATCATCACTACATGAAACTAAAAATAAGCTCAAAATAAAAAATATTCTTAAAAAGTGATTCATAATTTTTATTTTATTAATTAATAATATTTCATTGTAAAATACTTTGAAAATATTGAGTTGAAACTCCATTAATTAATATTATGAGTTCAGGTTTAAATTTAAAAAAGATAATATTTTTATATCCTGATGCTTCAAGTATTCAAATAATTCTTTTACAAATCATATTGAACTCATAATAATAATAATAATAATAATAGATATTAGTCTTTTATCAATCTAACCGAAAAGATAAAGCCTGTTCCATTCCATGGGCCTCCATAAAATTCTCCATTGTCATTCATCGCCCATCTATATGGGTTACCACTACCTGAATCTATAGTAGAACTCCACCAAGTTGTTTCTGTTTTTAAAGGTTGACCGTAAATATGCCCACTACCCAATGCCGTAAAGCCAGTTTCATTAGTACCGTTATCAGAATTCCAATGGTCTGTACCTGATTCTTTTAATTTATTTACTTCGCCATCAACAATATCGAACAATGTTAACCATTCATCAGAAGTTGGTACATGCCATCCTTCTGGGGCAAAGTTAGGATTATCAGTTGCTGTCCATCTATAATTTAAACCATATTCTTGATTTATATCTGCTGTATTCCAAGTATAATCATTAGAGTCTATTGGTGTACCATCATTATAAGTTGTACAAATGAAATTTTGAACCATCCAAACTTGTTCTCCTATTTCAACAGTTGTATAAACATTTCCATCAAAATCAACCAATTGAGTTTCAAACAAAATATCTTTACCATAAGAAACGTCTCCCTCAGATGTTATTGCATAGGATCTTACATGATAAGGAGTTCCTGATTTAAGGTTATTCATTGTAGCTTCAAATGAATTTTCACCAGCACCTAATGAAACTTTTTGGTCAGAAACACTTGGATTTATTTTTATACTCCAACAAATACCTCTATCTGTAATTTGAGCACCAAATGTTTCAGTGATAAACCCTCCACTTTTTGCAGAGTTACCAGTTATTTGTGTAACTTCAGTGGTCGTCATCAATGGAACGACATTTGTTGTAAAAACCTCTTCATTTCCATAAGTAATACCACCAACGTTAGTTGAATAAGCTCTTACATAATAAGTTGTACCACCAGATAGTCCACTTAATTCAGAGGTGAATTCTGATTTCCCTGAAGTGTCAATCGAAAATGATTTTCCAATTGTTGGATTTTGTATCGTATCCCAACAGACTCCTTGGGTGGAAATTTTAAAACCTCCATCTGAAGAAATTTGACCACCACTAGTAGCAGAAGTTCCAGTTATAGCTGTTACAGCTTCAGTAATAATTGTAGCCGATTTTGGTGTTGGGAAATTTTCTTCTGGTTGACAAGATTGTAAGATTAATACAAAAATAAATAAGTTGCCAACAATTCTATTAAATCTAAATTGTTTAAAAAATATATTTTTCATGTTTCTACTTTTTAATATTTAATTAATATCCTGGATTTTGATCCAAAGGACTTAGATCAATTTCTGACTGAGGGATTGGAAACCACATTTTTTCAGTTTTCCAATCAGCTTGTAAAAGAGGCACAATACTATTCCAACGACCTTTATCACTACGCAAGCTAGCTATAGTTTGATCAATTTTTCCAAATCTAATTAAATCAATTCTACGCCATCCTTCAAAACATAGTTCTCTTGATCGAGATTCTAATAGTTCTGTTACAAAATCTGAATTATAATAATTTGTTGTAAGTGTATTTAGATTACTGGCATTTAGAGCAATTCTGGCTCTTACTTCTCTTAATCTTTCTCTTGCTCCTGCTTCGTCTCCATTAAAATAACGAGATTCTGCATTAAGTAATATTATATCAGCTAATCGAATTAGACTGAAATTACCATCAGACCATGCTGATGAAATATCTTTTTGATCAGCGGCTCTATATCTGAACTTACCAACGCATAAATCATTTTGGAATGGATCTGTTAAAGGAATTGGAATATAATAAGTAATTCCTTCAATACTTTCAGTCGGGTTTGAAAGAAGTAATGATTGTGTAAGGTTATGTGATCTTCTTATATCGGATTCATCATATTTATTAAATAATTCACCTACAGGACGCATCCAACCATAACCACCTCCAGCTCCTGCTTGGCCTACAGGAATTTGCCAAAACAAATAGAGATTTAAGTTTCCATTGCCTACAGTTTTACTACCTAAAACAGAGAAGAGACTTTCTTCATATTTTGCATCCTCGGTTGTTTCTCTAAAAAGATAGTCATAATTTTCAGTTAATTTAAGTCCGCTCTTTGCAATAATATCTTCTGTCACATTAAAAGCATTTTTATACATTGTATTTGCGTCTACCCAACCAAAACTATTTATTTCTAATCCACCTTGTCCAACGTTATTAGTTTTACAGCTTGCTAAATAAGTGTAAACTTTACTTAGATAACCTGCAGCTGACCATTTATTTGCCCTTCCAATTTTATCTGCTCTATCATTTAGAGTATTATAAGCAATATTAAAATCATCTATAATCAATGAATAGACAAGTTCTAAAGATTGTCTTTGTTGGTCTAAATCGACGTCTGACTTTGTGTAAATTGGCAAACCTCCAAATTCTATTGCTAAGTAAAAATAATATGTACCTCTTAAAAAGTGTGCTTCTCCTTTAATCTCATTTCTTCGAACATCATCCATCTCAACACCATCAATTTTTTCTAATAGGTAATTTACTCTATTGATTCCTGCAAATAATGCAAACCAATTGTCTTTAATTTTTGGATTTTGTTGGGTGTATGACCCATTTCCAAAAGGGGCCCAGGAAGGATCCGTAAACCCATCTTGGGTTACAACTTCATCTGTTCCACCATTTAACATAAAAGGCATTGTCGCTACAAAGGTTGAAGCCCATGCTGTTTCTTGAATATTTTCAGCATTAAGTATGTTATAACAACCTGTTAAACCTAACTCTGCACCACTAGCCGACGTATACAATTTATCAACAGTATTAAAAGAATACGGTTGTGTGTCTAACTCTGACGTACAACTACTAATAGTAATTAGTACTAATGGAATAATTAAAAATGTTATTATTTTATATATTTTCATAATGATTATTTTTAAAAGGTTAAATTAACTCCAAATATGATTGATGTGGATCTTGGATATGTAATTCGATCTACGCCACTCATCAGTTTATCACCAGAATTTAATTCTGGATCAAACCCTGTATATTTTGTCCACGTATGAAGATTATTACCGGTTACATATAACCTAGCGCTATTTATATTTAAGTTGTCAAGTAAATTATTATCTAAGTTATAACCAAGTGAAACACTTTGAAGCCTAAGATATGAAGCGTCTTCAACATAATAACTAGAAGCCAATTGTGCCGTGGCATTTCTATCTCCATAATCACCATACTCATTTGTTGGATTTTCTGGAGACCAATGATTATAAAAGAAATTTTTTGTTACATTCATGTATGTATTAGACACCGCTCCTTCTAATCTGAATTTTGCTTCATTAAATATTTCGTTTCCGTATGATCCTTGTAAAAATATATTCAAATCAAAGTTTTTATATTTAAATGTATTTGTCAAACCTCCAAAAGCAACAGGATCACTTCTACTAATATGTTTTCTATCATCATCTAATGTTATCACTTTATCTCCATTTAAATCTTTAAACTTATGTGCACCTGGTCTAACATTAACCCCAGTTACAGAAACTATATCATTTTTGAGAGTATAATTCCTTTGAGCATGTGGAATACTTAAATCACTACTGTTTTGCCATGTAAAATCATTTATTTGATAAACTCCATCAAACTCATAACCGTAGGATTCTCCAATTGATCTTCCTACTGTCAAACGACCGATGTCTTGAATCCAACCACCTGGAACAGTAACTGGTATAAAATCAACGTTACCTAATTTTATTATTTCGTTTTGGTTGCTTGAAATGTTAAAATCAGTATTCCATTTAAAATCATTCTTATTTATATTTTTTGATGAAATTTGAAATTCTATACCTTGATTATCAATTCTACCAATATTTTGCCATTGATTTGAATAACCTGTTCGACCCGGAACTGGTATTGGCATTAGCAAATCATGAGTTTCTTTTTTATATACATCTACACTCGTTGTAATTGCATTATCAAAAAAACCAAAGTCAAATCCAAAATTATATTGATATGTTGTCTCCCATTTAAGATTTTTATTAGCCTGAGAACTTGGTGAAGAACCTAGCTCACCATTGTAGTATGAATTTTCTAACCTTGCCAAATATCTATGTGACGAAATGCGGTCATTACCTGTAACTCCGTAACTTAATCTCAATTTAGCAAAATTAAATAATGATTCTTTACTTGTGAGATTATTATCCAAAATCACCCATGAATAAGCTGCGGAAGGGAAAAACCCAAATCGATTACCGTCACCAAATTTATCCGATCCATCTGCCCTATAGGTAAAAGTAAATAAATGTCTACTATTATAAGAGTAATTTACACGTCCAAAAAATGACGCTCTATTTGTTATATCTTTAAATGAGCCCGAATTTTTAAGTACGCTTCCTTTGCTTATATCAAATACACCTGTTGATTCATCTAAAAAATTTGATTTGGTAATACCGAACCATTCATAATCATATCTATTCCTTTCTGCAGCAATGAACGCTTTAATATCATGTTTTTCTCCTATTGTTTTAAAATAATGCAACTGAGCAGATCCATTTAAAACTATGGCTCTTGCCTCATTTAGATTAGCATATCCATTATCTCCAAAACCCCAACTGGTGCTTTTACCATAATATTCAGAACCTTTAGAACTAGAAAAATTTCCACTACCACTTACTATTAATCTGAAATTATTGCCAATACTGTAATGCATAAATGCATTGACACCCATAACACCTGTAGCTGTTTTTTTATACGCATTATCAATCATAGAAGATGGTGAAATATATTCATCCCCAGACGCAAACGATGGATTGTATAATTCTAGGGGTGTAGAAATTACCAAATTTTGGACTACTCCATTAAATAAATCACTTCCACCACCACTTTGAGAGGCTCCATTAATTTCTGAATAACTAGCATTAGAATTTATACCTAAAAGTAACTTATCACTTTTATGATGATCTAAATTCATCCTAAATGTATATCGTTGTTGTTCATTATTTTTTACAATAGCCTCACTATCTAATATTCCTAAACTAACACTATAATTTGTTTTATCTCCGGTTCCTCTCAGAGAAATATCATAGTTTTGCACAAAACCCGTTCTTAATATTTCATCTTGCCAATCATGTTGTTTTAACGCATAAGGGTCAGTTGGCTTATTTGGGTCTCGATTCCCAAAAAACAATAATCCTCCTGGATCAATATCTCTTCTATATTCAATAAATTCATTTCCATTAAGAATAGGTAATTTTCTAGAAGCTTCATTTACACCAGTATAGATATTAAAACTTAAAACACCTTCACTGCTCCCACCTCTTATAGTTTCAATTATAATTACACCATTTGCACCTCTTGAACCATAAATTGCAGTAGCGGAAGCATCTTTTAATATCGAAATAGATTTGATATCTGATGGATTAATCGCGTCTAGTGGATTTGAAGAATTTCCTTCTCCTATTGTCGAAGAAGCGACTTCACCACCACCAAAGTCAAAAGGGACTCCATCAACTATATACAGAGGAGCCGTGCCCGCAGATATAGAATTAACACCTCTAATTGTTATAGAGTTACCCGCCCCAGGAGCACCAGAATTGGATGTAATTTGAACACCAGCCATCTTACCCTGTAAACCCTGAGTAATATTGGCTGGGCTATTTGATAATAAATCTTCTGTTTTAATTGCTACGACAGAACCTGTCATATCTTTTTTCTTTAGTGAGCCATACCCAATTATTACTACTTCATCTAGACTTTGAGCATCTTCTTCAAGTACAACATCAAAAGTTGTTTTATTTTCAATTAAAACTTCTTTAGTTTTAAACCCAATATAGGAGAACACGAGCACTTTTGAACCATTACCTATTATAAGAGAGTAATGACCATCAAAGTCTGTTACAGCACCCCTATTTGTCCCTTTTTGAATAATGTTTACACCAGGTAATTGTGTTCCCTTTGAATCAGTTACAGTTCCAGTAATTTTTTTTTCTTGAGCTGAAACTGAATAATTTTGAAATCCAAATAATAACATTATTATCAAAAATGAAATTCTTTTTAACTTGATTGATTTTCTAAATGATTTTTCCATATTAAATTAGTTTGTTACTTAATCTGTTTTTTGTTAATAATAGATTCATTTTGTAAAAAATATAAAATCGGAAACTATTATTCCTAATTATACGGCAAGGTTATCAAATTGCAACAAAGAAGTATCCTGTCCTATCCTGTTCAATACTTATTTTATGAAATCTGTGAGCACTTATCCTAAATATTGGGCATAAAGGTACAAGATTTAAAGTTTCTTGAATTGACTTCGAATTATGAAATACAATGCTTTCCACTTTATTTACAAAATATCCTTTACTCTAAAATTCTCATAAAAAAATCATTGTTATAACTTCAATTAGGTCCATTCAACTTTTAAATCTTTAATTAAAGTGGCACTACTTCTAACGGTTCGTGGATGTTTAACCTTACAAACTTTTATCAACAGAAGTTTGGTCAAAACTTATAAGGTTAAACATTTCCCTCAATCTGCTCCTAACGCGACTGCCGTAGCGTGCTTCAAGTTCTTCGGCGTTGAGGTTGGTGGTAATGTGCGTTTTTGCGTTTTTTGTTTTGAAAATATCATAGCGCGAAAGCAAAATTTCTCCCATTACGTTGCAATCTTTTGTGTAATGGCAACCAGTTGGTTCCACTCCCAGATCATCGAAACAATAGTTTTTGGTGTCGTTATATTTTTCCAACACTTCAAATCCGGCAGCATTGAAATTGAAAACGATGTTTCGCGTTGGGATGATTTCATAGTTGGTTTTATGTGGCGCCAAATAGGGCAATAATTTCATCAGCGATGTTTTTCCGCAGCCAACCGGCCCAGAAAGCAACAATCCTTTGTTGGTGTCGATTCCCATTTTGGCGCAGGTCCAGTGATCCTGGATGTAGTAACAGCATAGTTTGAAAAGCAAAGGTTCATCTTCCTTGTAAAGTCTGAAATTTTTATCGAAAATCAGACAGCCTTTGATGTTGAGATAGGCTATTATTTTTTCAAAATCGTAGTGAATGATGTTGTCTTTCAGTTCACCGATTTGAAATTTTGAGGTGCCTTCGATTTTTATGTGCGGTGTTTTCATAGTTTTTTGGTTTTCGGTTGTTGGTTGTCTGTTGTTAGATTTACAATGGTTGATTGTAGTTTTTGTTTCGATTGGTATGCAAGTTGTCCTTATTTTGGACTGGTGGCAAAAAAGTGTTTTTTTCTGTTTGAATTTCTTTGAATTTTAACATCCAGTTTTGGGCTGTTGCCTG
>JAGXIK010000170.1 GCA_024635715.1 Gillisia sp. | reverse complement strand
GGATCTTAGTTTAGAAAAATTAGAGAAAGATCTAGACCCAGAGAAATTTTTTAAGATTAGTAGGAAATTTATCGTAAACCTTAATGCTATAAAAGATATTATAAGTTATTCTAATTTACGTTTAGAGGTGAAAATGGATTGTTTTAATAAACATCCGTTAATTGTAAGTCGGGAACGAGTGAAGCTCTTTAAAGAGTGGCTGGAGTAATTTTTTACTAGCCAAATGTTAATTATCACAAAAATTAAAACCGTAGTATATTTATTCTCGTAAGTATAATACAAGAGACTTATTGCGGGTAGCTTAACGAATGTAATTTTGCTAATAATTCATTTGGATTGCCCCTAAAGTTAAATATTGGTGACCTTACTATATTTTAAATTCTACTCGTAGAATAATTGTCTTTTGGATTTTTTTGGTTGGTTAGTGAAGAGTTTGTTTCTTAACGGAGCAGACTCTTTGCATTTATACTGGTTTGTAAATATTTGCAATAAAGAAAATCACCTTTAAAATCACAACATTTTGTGACATTAAAGGTGATTATTTATTTAGTAATGGAGATCTTTTTAAGAAGATACAACTCCCAAGGTATACAATTGCTCCATAGTTGGTGTTTTACTTCCGCCAGCAGGTTCTAATGTAATACCAAATGCTTCAGATGGATTCATATTCTCTAAAGCGAATATTTTATTTTCGTCTTCTTCATAAGTATCTAAAATACCTATGCTCGTTGGTGTTAGCGGTTCCAGCTGTAAAGACCATACTTGATACACCATTCCTCTTGGTGGCTCTGGTAAATCTTTTACATCTATATAGGTAATATTTGTATTCTTATCCCAATAAGCAGCTGCATAGGCATCTGGAGCAACTGCTTGCCCAGCTAAAGGAACTTTTATAATATCCTTATCTCTAATTACAGATAGAAGTTCTTTAGATTTATCAGCATCGGTTCTGGCTTCAGCGATCTGGGTTTCCATTTGTGCTTTCTCTCCTTGTAAAGCTTGAAGATCTTTTCTAAGTTCTTGGTTCTTATTGAACATTAAAAACAATCCAATTAAGAACAGCAAACTGGCAGCCCATCCAATATACATAGGCATATTAGATCTACGACTTTCCATTGTTACCACTTTTGGATTATGGGAAAGTTTTTGCTTAATAGCCTCAATTAGATTCTCGGCATCTGCAGGCGCTACGGCAGCAGATAATTGAATAAGTGCTTCTTCAATTTCACTTACTTCAGATTCAACTTCGGGGTATTGTTTTAAAATTCGGGTAACCTCACTACTTTCTGTTTCAGAAAGCGCACCATAAACATATAGCTCGAGAATACCAGATGATACATAATTATTAATATCCATTATCGTAATACTTTAGATCGTAATTTATCAATACATACCCTGTTCTTTGTCTTTACTGTTCCCAGGGGCATTTGAAGTTCTTCTGAGGTTTCCTTTTGAGTATAGCCTTTAAAGAACAACAAGTCTATTAAACTTTTACATGTAGCTCCCAGAGCATCAATGTATTTTTGTAAGCCAATAGCATCGATTTTTCCAAAAAAGTTAGTTTTAGACTCCAATATATCTACGAAATTATCACTCTTAAGGTTTAGCTTTTTATTTTTAAAATCTTTAGATCTAATTTTATCTATAGATGCATTCCTTGCAATATTAAGAACCCATGTAAAAAACCGGCCTTTATCGGGGTTGTAGCTTGAAGCATTATTCCATATTTTAATAAAAACGTCCTGTAAAATTTCTTCTGAAATAGAGGTGTCTTTTATTATGCTATATATAATACCATAAGTACTGTGGGAATAAAGTTCATAAATACGCTCAAAGGCTTTTTGGTTGCCAGCTTGAAGCTCCTCAATTAACTTGTCTTGTTGCATAGGGTTGAAATTGTGCTTAAAAATAGAAAATTATTCTCTTAAAACAGAAAAAGCAACCCAAAGGTTGCTTTTATCATAATATCTTAAAAAAGTATTACATTTTAATAGTACCACATCCAACTCTAGTCCCGGCTGCACCGGATGGTTGAGAAGTGAAATCGTCTACTCCATCATGAACGATTACTGATTTTCCAACAATGTTCTTAGCATCATCATCACAGCCAATACACCATTCATCTGTAGTCATAGTAATAGTTCCATTTCCATTACCATCAACTTTAAAATTCCCTATATCTCCTTTATGATATCCTGAGGCATCACCCCATTTCCCGTGTTGTTCGAAAGTTGGATTCCAGTGTCCTCCTGCAGAAGATCCATCATTTGCAGAACAATCTGCACTTTCATGAATATGTATTGCATGCATACCTTCAGCTAAGCCATCAATAACTGCAGTCATAGTTACTTCCCCATTTTCTTGGGTGAAAACAACATTCCCGGATAGTTTACTATCACTTTTTGGTTCTAAAGTAATTTTTACTTTTTTGACTTCAACTTCTTTTTCCTGATTCATTTCAGTATCGGAAGTTTTATTTTCGTCTTTTTCTTTTTTGTCATTTTTACATCCAATAATTAAAAGGGATGCACAAAATAGGAGAGTTAAACTAATACGTTTCATAATTAATATAGATTGGTTTTACATTGAATACATCTAAATTACTTGTATAATAAGGAATCTCCAAAGATTTAAGGATTGCTTAACATAGATAGTTTTTATGAAAATAGGGGGTCTTTAATTATTTACTTTTGATCTACTAAGCTTGTAATAATTTGTGTTTCTGAATGTAGTGTTTTATGAACAGGACATTTAATGGCGATCTCTAATAATCGTTTTCGTTGCTTTTCATCCAAATCTCCTATAATTATAAGCTCACGTTTAAAAGTGTCTATTTTAGTGCCTTCCTGTTCACATTTTTCACAATCAACTGCATGCTCTCTACCATAATTGACCTGTGTATCTACAGAATCTACCTTCCAGCCTTTTCGTTTAGCATACATTTGTATGGTCATAGAAGTGCAAGCAGCTAATCCGGCAGACACATATTCGTAGGGATTGGGTCCAAAATTATTTCCTCCTAAATGTTCTGGCTCATCGGCTATTAGATTATGTATTCCAGCTTTTATTTGTGTAGTAAAACCCTCTGGACCTAAATGAGCAATGACATCTAGATCGGTTTTTAATTCAGTTTCTACAGGAATGTCAATATACCTATTTGCCCATGTTCCAATAACATCACCAACATAATTTGAATCTATTTTATTCGATAATAAATGATCTGCTCCATCAAGAGATATAAAGCTTTTAGGATGTCTAGCAGCAACATAAATTTCTTCGGCATTATTAATTCCTACGATAGTATCTTGGGGAGAGTGAAGAATTAATAAGGATTTGTTTAAATTTGAAATAATATCTGGAAGATCGTTATTTTCGAGATCGTCTAAGAATTGCTTTTTTATATTGAAGTTTCTACCTCCAATATTTACTTCCGCTATTCCGTTTTTCTGAATATCATCTACATCATTTTTCAATAGATTTCTTACATGTCCAATATGAGAAGGCGCTCCTATAGTTGCAACCGCAGTAACCGAATCTAATAAAGTTGAAGCAAATAGGACCGCTGCGCCACCAAGTGAATGGCCTATTAATAGAGATGGAGCTTTATAATTATCTTCTAGATAACTAGAAGCACTAACAAGATCTTCTACATTTCCAGAAAAATTAGAATCTGCAAATTCTCCTTCACTTTCGCCCAATCCAGTAAAATCGAATCTCAAAACTCCAAAACCTTTTGCAGTTAAGGCCTCACTTATATTTTTTACGGCTAAAAAATTCTTATTACAAGTAAAACAATGTGCGAATAAAACAAAATTATGAGGTGTTCTATTTTCAGGTAACTCTATACTTCCTTTTAGGTCTAAGCCTTCTTTGTTTTTAAATGTAATTTTTGAAGTGCTCATAAATATATTTTTAAGAATTAGTTTTTAAATTTAGGCGGGATTAAAATTTTCAGAAACAGCAATTTTAAGTTTTTTGTCTGAAATTTTTACTTTTACTTTTTTTCTCTTCCCAATGAACTCTCCATCAATTTGAAACGCTACGGGTCTTTTACAAGTAATTAAAGCTTCTTCTACAGAAATAGCTTCCACGAAATTGGAATCCAGTTCTGCATTTTTAAATAAGGTCTTTGTTATTTGAAAAAAGTTTAATCTTTTAAAAATAAGGATTTCAAATTTTCTATCATTCAATTTCCCATTTGGATTTATATTTGCCCCTGTTCCAAACTTATTTGCATTGGCAATAGCTAAAAGCACTCCTTTTTTTACATATTTATGTCCGTTAGCTTCAATAGTGAATTTATAAGGATAATTAGATTTAAATAGTGTTGGAAAAGATTGAAGAAAATATCCAAACTTTCCCCTAATACTGGAATGCTCATAATGTTTAATGAGTTCTGCATTTATACCCAGATCTGAAATATGTAAGCACATTTCTCCATTTATTTCCAAAGTGTCTACTGTGAAAATTTTCGAGCCGGTGGCAACTTTAATTTGGTCTATAAGATTTACTGGCAGATCAAGATTTATTGCAAATCCATTTGCAGAACCTGCAGGTAAGATGCCAAGAACAAGATCAAAATCTTTAAGAACTTTTGCTACAAGCTGTATAGTTCCATCCCCACCAGCTACTAATAAACGCTCTGGCTGATGTTCTCTTATTAAGTTACTAATTGCAATTTTATCTCCCTCACCTTTAGTTTCATAAACCTGAAGGTTTATATTTAAATTTGCTAGTTCTGTTTCAACTGTTTTAATGAGATTAGCTTTGTCAAAACTTCCCGAAATTGGATTAACAACCAGTAAAATTTTATTTTTTGGTTCCATGAACTGTAGATTGATGCTAAAATTAACTATTTTGGAAGTATTCTTTCGTTAATAAACTCTCAATTGACAAAAATTGACTTAAAATTATATCGTGGATATTTAAATGAGCAAGAGCTGGTAGTTTTTGGTCATGTCTTTAAATCCTGGGCTCCAGACAAATATCGAATAGATAGGCGCGGAATTAAACATGCGATGTCTATTATACACATGTTTAATATAAAACCAATTTCTAATATTCGGGTGAGCTTGGAATTTCAAGGTTTTCAAGTGCATACAAAAACATTGAAGGATGGATATTTTAGATTTAATATCCCTTTCAATCAAGAATTGGAAAGTGGCTGGCATGAGTATCAGGTTTCCTGCGAATTCAATGGGTTTGGTATTGTGGATACCGGAGAAATCTTAAAACCCTTCGAAAGTAAATATGGGATAATATCTGATATTGATGATACTTTTCTTATTTCTTATAGCGGTAATTTTTTCAAGAAACTATATGTAATGTTACTTAAGAACATTAATAAAAGAAAAATATTTGAAGACGTTGTCCCGCATTATAAAGCATTAAGTTCTTATGGCCAAGATAATGATAAAGCTTTCAACTCCTTTTTTTACGTCTCTAGTAGTGAATGGAATTTATATGATTTTATTAATGAGTTTGCTAAAAGACATGAGCTGCCTAAAGCGGTGATAAAATTGAAAAAGATCAAAACCGGAATTTCAGATTTTTTAATGACTGGGCGAGGGGGACACGATCATAAATTCGAAAAGATAAAGGATATCATCGCATTTTATCCAAACCTTAAATATGTGCTTATTGGAGACGATTCTCAAAAAGACCCATATATCTATGAGCGTATCTGTAAGATTTTTCCTTTAAGCGTGAAAGCGGTATATATAAGAAAGACTAAAAAAGTTAAAAAAGATGCCGTTGTTAGTGTTTTAGAAAACATTACCGACATGGGCGTAAGTACATGTTACTTTATTAATAGTGAAAAAGCAATCGAGCATTCTAAAAGAATTTGAATAGTTTAGGAAAAAGATTCAAAATGAATCTAATAATAATTTCTAAATCTGCTATTTTTATAATTTAATAGCGAAAAAAAGAATATTTTTTATGGAAAATCATCAAAAAATTCACAAAAAAAAGCTGTAAAAGATTGATATCTAATACAGCTTTTGTGGTTTTATAAAATGGTTTATTACAATTTTTTAATTTTTATATTTCTGAACCACACATCATCTCCATGATCCTGCAACCCTATAAAGCCTTGTTTATCTTCACCACCTGCATTCAAAAAGTTCTCCCAATCCTTAAATTTGCTGTTTTTCACCATTTCCTTCCAGTTATCTGTCCATAAATGATACTCTACTACATTTGCACCATTTTGGTTGTGCACAACTGTCCCGCGGTAAACAAGAATAGAAATTTTATTCCATTCTCCTACAGGCTTCGCATTTTGAGGTTTAGCGGGAATAAGGTCGTATAAGGAGCCTGCCTGTCTATTTCCATCTGTTCCTAACCTTGCATCAGGATGTTTGTCATTGTCAAGAATTTGCATCTCGGGTGCCGAGGTATAAATAGGTTCACCTTCTATTTCCTGTGCTAAATAAAAAATACCGCTGTTTCCACCTTCAGATACTTTCCACTCAAGTGTTAGTTCAAAATCCTTAAATTGCTCATCATAAATGATATCGCCAGGACCACCGGCTTCACCGGAACCAGTGCCTTGTACTTTTATAGCACCATCTTCGACCACCCAACCTTGAGAAGGAAACGAATCTTTGTTATATCCCCTCCAACCTTCAGTAGTTTTTCCGTCAAATAATAGCTTCCAACCTTCGTCTTTTTCCTCTTGGGAAAGTTCGTTCACTTTTGCTGGGGCCTCAACTTCTGCAACCTCGACCTCTTGATTTTCTTCAGAATCCTTCTTTTTCTCACCACAAGACGTAAGAATGGATCCTATGAAGATTAGTAAAATTGGTAATGAATAAATTTTCTTTATAAACTTAGATATCAAAATATTGTTTTTCATTTTATGTTTTGGTTAAATTAAATTTTCATTGTAAAAAAAAGATTAAGATAATTTCCAGCCTTCTCTATAATTGTGTTTTATGTACTCTTCTGAAGCCTGTTTTGCATTTATTGTTTCGTACTGAGTATCAAATTTTGGATCACCATTAATAACTGTAAACTTATCAGTAGTCACTATTTTAACTTCCTCATTGTCTCCAATATTTGTAATCTTCATATTCTCACCATCCCAATCTAGTTTTTTCTTTAAACCCTGTAACCTAATGGCGAGATTACCCATTACAACTACTTCATTGAAAGGCCCTGCATAAGCGAAGTTGGAACTTGCTTCTACGCGACTTGCTTTAGGTTCTTTACAAGCTCGTACCCAATCCATTTCATGGCTAAGCTCAACGCGTGGAATTACTTTTTTGACTTGTGGAGGATTGTCTTCTCTTCCTATAATATAAGGATCACGACCGTAAGTACTACATATAATGGTTCCTTTGGTACCAACAACCATGGCGCCTCCGCCGCCATCACCCATAATTTTACCTGGTTTCATTCCCGCAGGCCTTTCAGGCAATAAACCTCCATCATACCAATTAAATTTAAGAGCTGGCATTTTTACTCTATCAAGACTCGCTCTTTCAGGGAAATAATATGTAACCATTCCTGCAATTGGTGCGCTCTCTGTATTTACCTGTGAAGAACTTCCTTCAAAAGCGGTAGGTTGACCAAGATTCAATGCCAAATATACTGGATCCATAAGATGGCATCCCATATCCCCTAATGCTCCTGTTCCAAAATCCCACCAAGCTCTCCAGTTCCAAGGGGTATATGCTGGGTGATAAGGTCTGCTTTTAGCCGGTCCAAGGAACAGATCCCAGTCTAAAGTAGAAGGAACTGGTGGTTGCTCTTCAGGTCTTTCCAAACCTTGTGGCCAAATAGGACGATTTGTCCATGCATGTGCTTCAATTGGATCCCCAATCTCACCATTTTGAATCCATTCTGCAAACAATCTTGTTCCTTCATTAGAATGACCCTGATTTCCCATTTGGGTTGCAACCCCGGTTTGTTTCGCCATTCCGGTTAAATACCTGGATTCATAAACTGAATGAGTAAGTGGTTTCTGAAGATAGACATGTTTTCCCATGCTCATGCTAGCCCCGGCAGTTAGTGCGTGGGTATGGTCTGGAGTTGCAATTACAACTGCATCTATATCCTTGTCCATTTCTTCAAGCATCTTACGGTAATCTAAGTATTTTTTTGCATTTGGATAATCATTAAAAGTTTTTGCTGAATAATCCCAATCTACATCACAAAGTGCAACGATATTTTGTCCGGTTATATTTGTCAGATTTGCTCTTCCCATACCTCCAACACCAATACCAGCTATATTAAGAGTGTCACTGGGTGCCGTAAAACCTACACCTCCAAGTACATGCCTAGGAACAATCATAACTCCAGCTGCGGTCATAGCTGTATTAGCAATGAACTTCCTCCTAGAAAAATTATTCGATTCTTTTTTATTTTTCTCCATAATAATAGATTTTACATTTTTGATGTTTGAAAAAGTTGGTTAAAATTTGTGGTTAAATTTTGGATTATATATAAAACATGTTCATATTAATTATGAAATTAGAAAAAAAACCCGATAATGGTGACAAAATCAGAAGTTTATTATTTTTGGTGAATAATCAATAAACAATAATTCTAAATTAACTGTGCTTCAAAGGCGGATTGAAAAAGACTCAAGTAATATGTTCTTTTTTTATAACACTTATAATTTGCTTCCTTCAGCGATTAAAAGTTTTTTTGTTGCAATTATTCCTTCTTCTGCTGTAAGTTCCTGGCCTTCATACTCTACGCCTATATAACCTTTATAGCCAGCATCTTTTACAATTTTAAGAATTTTTTGAAAATCCATCTTTGTTTCCTGGCCTTCTTCGTTAAAATTATAAGATTTTGCGCTTACTGCTTTTGCAAAAGGCATCATTTCTTCGATTCCCTGATATCTTGGATATTCTTCTATGCATTTAGCATTCCAGCGTTCCCCACCTTCACGTTTTAAGCAAAAATTACCAAAATCTGGAAGGGTTCCAACATTCGGGAGGTTCACGCCTTCCATCACCTCAACTAGTAGTTTGGCATTGGAAGATAAATAGCCGTGGTTTTCTACCAAAACATTTATGCCTTTGGTTGAAGCATATTCACCTAATTTTTTAAGTCCATCAATTGAATTGTTTTTCCATATTTCTGCATCATTGCTTCCAAAAAGATTCACTCTTATAGAATGACATTCTAAAAATTGAGCAGCGTCCACCCATTTTTTATGATTTTCAACAGCCTTGTTTCGCTCTGCTTTATCTGAAGTAGCAAGATCTCCCTCACCATCTACCATAATCAAAACATTTTCAACATTATACCTTCCGCTTCTGGCTTTTAAAGTATCCAGAACAGTTGCAAGGCCTATTTCATCTACTTTCGAAGTGTAAAGTCCGCTCACATATTCAATTCCTGAAAAACCCATCTCATTTGCTTTTTTAGCAAAATCCATTGGATCCATTTTACCTTCGATAATTGGTTTGCTTAGGGACCATTGCGCTAGCGAAATCTTGAAAAACAATTCCTGATTTTCGGTTTGGCTGCCAGTGGTTTCAATAGTTTGTTTTGCTTCCTGATTGTTTTTACACGAGACCATACCTAGCATTAAAAATGAGGCAAGTAAAAATAATGGAGCAATCTTAGGGGATTTTCGTATCATGAATTTTTGTTTAAAGGTTTTTAATTTGGTAGTAACTTTTTGAATCTTAAAAGTATACCTTCTTCAAAGATGTAAAAAAATAAACATAATTCGATATATTTGGCAATATACCTCAAATGAAAAATTAATGAACCCCAGAACTGTGAGCAAGAATTATGAAAATGAAACCTATGATGCAATAGTAGTAGGTACAGGGATTAGCGGCGGATGGGCTGCCAAAGAATTGTGTGAAAAAGGTTTTAAAACTCTAGTCCTTGAACGAGGACGTATGGTAGAACATGTAAAGGACTATCCAACCATGAATGACGATCCTTGGGATTATAAATTTAAAGGGCAGGTTCCCAGAGAAGAAGCTAAAAACCAAGAAAAACAGGCCAGAACTGGTTATACGGTTAATGAAGCCTCCAAACATTGGTTTGTGGATGATATTAAACATCCCTATAATGAGACCAAAAGATTCGATTGGATTCGTGGTTATCATGTTGGAGGAAGATCAATAATGTGGGGAAGACATAGCTATAGGTTAAGTGATCTGGATTTTGAAGCAAATAAAAAAGATGGTATAGCAGTAGATTGGCCGGTACGATATAAAGATGTAGCCCCTTGGTATGATTATGTAGAATCTTTTATAGGAGTAAGTGGCGAGAATCTCGGACTTCCACAATTACCAGATGGTAAATTCTTGCCAATGATGGAATTAAATTGTGTGGAAGATCATCTTAAAAAGAGTATGGTGGAGAACTTTACCGATAGGGTTCTTACTGCCGGTCGCGTCGCACATATTACCAATAATGAGAAATTTGAAGGCCGGGCTCCTTGCCAATATAGGAATCGGTGTATAAGAGGATGTCCTTATGGAGCATATTTTAGCAGTAATTCATCCACCTTGCCTGCGGCAGAGCGCACAGGAAATATGACCTTGCGGCCAAATTCAATTGTGAGTGAAGTGATTTATGATGCTATAACTAAAAAAGCTACTGGGGTAAAGGTGATTGATGTAGATTCTAAGGAAGTTTATGAATTCAAAGCAAATGTTATTTTCTTATGTGCTTCTACAATTGCATCTGCCAGTATTTTGATGCAATCCAAATCTGACAGATTCCCGAATGGAATGGGAAATGATAGCGGGGAACTTGGACATAATGTTATGGATCATCACTTTAAGGCCGGAGCTTACGGTAAATATGATGGTTTTGAGGACAAGTATTATAAGGGAAGGAAACCAAACGGAATTTACTTGCCACGTTTTAGGAATCTTTCAGAAAATGAAAATCTTGATTTTATACGTGGATACGGATATCAGGGTGGTGCAAGTAGAGATAATTGGAATGAGACTATTGCAGAAGCCAGTTATGGGAAAGAATTAAAAGAAGCGATCACTAAACCCGGGGGTTGGACTATGGGATTGATGGGATTTGGAGAAACTCTTCCATATCACGAAAATAAAATGTCCCTTGATTATAATAACCTGGATGATTGGGGACTTCCTACCGTAACCTTCGACGCCGAATTTAAAGAAAATGAATTGAAGATGCGTAAGGATATGGTAGAACAGGCCGTGTTAATGCTTGAAAAGGCAGGTTTCAGGGATGTTCAGGGCTATGATAGTATAGGAGCTCCTGGACTCGGAATCCACGAGATGGGAACAGCTAGGATGGGTAGGGATCCAAAAACTTCTGTTTTAAATGGGAACAATCAGTTGCATTCTGTATCGAACGTTTATGTAACCGATGGTTCTTTTATGACTTCCGCTGCCTGTCAAAATCCATCCTTAACATATATGGCAATGACGGCAAGAGCTGCAGCTCACGCAGCTAAAAATTTTAAAAAATCAGAAGCTTAAATTTTGAATTATGAATAGAAGACAAGCTTTAAAAAACTTTGGTCTGGGTGCCGGAATACTTATTATAGGACCAAGTACCTTAAGTTTATTACAAAGTTGTAAAAGCGAACCTAAAATTAATTGGGAACCAAAATTTTTAAGCATTTCAAACGGTTTTGCATTAAAACAAATACTGAATATAATACTGCCAACGACAGATACCCCTGGTGCAGGAGATTTAAATATAGCTCAATTTATAGATTCCTACATGAATGAAGTGGCTTCTAAAAAACAACAAGAGAGTTTTAATCGAAAGGCAGCTGCTTTTGCTGCAGTCTTTAAAAAGGAATATGGCAAAGAGCTAAGCGAAGGTTCAGCAGAAGAATACGAGAAGATAATAGCTAAGTATTTGAGAGCAGCCCCAGAAAAGATAGAGGAATACGCAAAAAGAAATACAGAAACACAAGATCCTCAAGATAAAGATCTTAATATTAATGAAGATTTAGATCTAAATATAGATGTTGGTAGTTATAGTTATCTTTCTATAATTCGTGAGATGGGGATTTGGGCATGGAAAACAAGTGAAGAGATAGGGGAAAATGTACTTTGGTATGATCCTATTCCAGGACAATATATTGCTTGTGGCTCAGTAGAAAAATTAGGAAACGGAAAGACAATGGCATTATAGATTGATGTGTATATATCTTTTATACCAGTAATTACTTTTAACAATTATGTCCAAGTTTATCGTCATCCTATGTTTGAAAATATGATTTGTTTTATTGTTAAACCATAATTTACAGTTAACCAATAAAGGAGAAAGGACAATTCAAATGCTCATCAATGGTCTTAAAGACGGTGCAGCATGCTTAATCCTTTCTCACAGTGCTAAATTTTGAACAGTTCATCAGGCTAAGAGCCTGCATTTAGAAAAAATAAAAAAAAGCACTCATTTAAAAAGTACATTAAGTATAAGTTTATTGGAATGGAAATTAGCAAACAAATATTCGATATTTTTTGTCTTATTGACTAGAGGGCCCGGTATTATGAAAGATGCAAAATTGAAATACATAAATTTCACAATAATTGAAGGATTTGCTTCTTAACTATTAAATAGATTGATTTTTTCTAAAACTAGGGAGTTGTGTAGCCGCCGCTCTTGTATTTTTTTTCTTTTCATTAATTTTTAGGCCTCTAATATGTTTATAAATAGGATGTTATAAGAATTAAAACTCAACTAGATGATAATGAAAAAATAAGTGAAGAATTAACCACTATATAAACTCTCCATTAGAGAATCACGATTATGAGTGGTTTTCAATTTTTTTTCTCTAATATTTAATAGAAAACCTTTATTTAAATTCAATTTTCAGTAATTAAAATTTAACTTATTTTCTTTTCATTAATTTTATTTAACGAAATCATTTTCGTTATTAATCTATTTTACACCATATTTTTAACAATATTTTAATTAGATTTGATTTTATACACTTATGGCTCATCTATAACAACTAAATTTTAACTTATGAAGCAAATTACTATTAGAAGCGTGATGTTCGTTTTTGCTATTCTTATGGCGGGGACGTTACAAGCACAAACATTATCAGTTTCGGGAACCGTTTCGGAACCCAACGGTCCTTTACCCGGCGCTAACGTAGCTGTAAAAGGAACCAATATTGGGGCCATTTCAGATTTTGATGGAGAATATACTTTAGAAAATGTACCATCGGACGCTATTCTTGTATTTAGTTTTGTGGGATATATTACTCAGGAGTTACCTGTCAATGGAAGAAGTAATATCAATATAACATTAAAGGAAGATGCATCAAGTCTTGATGAGGTGGTTGTTATTGGTTATGGTACAACATCTATAAAAGATGCAACGGGAGCAGTTTCAGTAGTAACGGCAGATGAATTTAACCAAGGTGTTATTTCTTCTCCAGAACAATTGATCCAAGGAAAAACTGCTGGGGTCCAAATCACACAATCAAGTGGTGAGCCGGGAGCAGGAATTCAGGTTAGAATCCGGGGTACTGCTTCAGTACGTTCCAACAACAATCCACTATTTGTGGTAGATGGAGTTCCGTTAGCTGGTGATGATACTTCAGCAGGCGGAGCAGATATTGGTGCAGGGTCAAGTTCTGCCAGAAACCCATTAAACTTTTTGAACCCAAATGATATTGAGAGCATAAGTATTTTAAAGGATGCTTCTGCAACTGCAATATATGGTTCCCGAGGAGCGAATGGAGTGGTTATTATCTCTACAAAAAGTGGTAGAGCAGGTGCTGGTGGAGTATTTGAAATCACTTCCAATATTAGTTATTCTACTCCTGCTGAAAGGTTTGACCTTTTAAATAGAGAAGAATATTTAAGTGCCGTAGCTCAGTATGGAGGTGATGTTGATGCATTGGATTTTGGATCTGATACAAACTGGCAGGATGAAGTACTAAGAAGTACATTTTCACATAACCAATCTTTAGCCTATTCTAATAATTATGGTTCAGGAAATGTAAGGGCTTCCTTTTCTTATGGAGATCAAATTGGAATTGTAGAAAATTCTGAACAGGAAAGAATCACTGGAAGATTGAATTTAACTCAGCGATTTTTTGATGATAAATTAAAAATGGATTTTAACGGGACTATTTCCAGAATTAATGACCTTGCGCCATTAATAAGTAACAATTCTGGATCAACCGGGGATTTGTTGGGAGCGACATACTTCGCAAACCCAACCTGGCCAACCAATGTAGATTTTACTACCGGGGGAGGTGGAGAGTTAATTCCTTCTCAAGTATTGGCTTATTATAAAGACCTTGCTCATACCGACAGATATCTAGCAAATATTTCTGCTGAATATTCTATTTTGCCAAATTTACAGGCGAAAGCAACACTTGGTTTTGACGAATCCAGTTCAGAAAAAAGTCAATCTCTTTCAGGTTTAATCACAGGGGTTACCAATGGTACTCCAGGTAATGGAAGGGGTGCTTTTGGAGAACTTTACACGAAAAATACGTTGTTCGATTTAACCATGAACTACAATAAGGAATTTGAAAATTCTAAATTTGAGGCATTGGTTGGTTACTCTTACCAGTCATTCCTTAGAAAAGGTAAAACAGTATCTGGTTTTGGTTTTACTACTAATAACCTTGATGATATGGCTTCTCAGCTGATCAGTTCTTCTAATATTATTGAAAATGGTATTAATGGAGCTTATCAACAATATGGATATGATGATGATGGTTTATTCGTAAATCGTTTGTTTCCTGAATTTGCTACAGATGCGGTAACGGCTCCGGGGAATATTCCCCTTAGATCGGTTAGTGGAGATCTTTTCAATTTCACAGATGAATTGCAATCCTTTTTTGGAAGACTTAATTATACCATCGCCGATAAATACTTATTCACTGCTACTTTAAGAGTTGATGGTTCTTCGCGTTTTGGCCCAAATAACAGTTATGGTTATTTCCCTTCAGGTGCTTTTGCCTGGAAAATTGATCAGGAAGATTTTCTTGCAACAAGTGAGAATATTTCTACTTTAAAGTTAAGACTAGGATATGGTATTACCGGTAGTCAGGATGGACTAGGATATGGTAACTTTACATTTAGAGAGCGTTATTCTGGAATAAGTATTGATAACGGAGGAAATATTAACGTGCCCGGAACCCAGGTGGTATCTTTCCCTAACCCAGATCTTAAATGGGAAGAAACCTCTCAGACAAACATCGGATTGGACTTCGGATTTTTTGCAGATCGGTTAAATGGAACCATAGATCTTTATTATAAAAACACTACAGATCTTCTTTTAAGAAAAGAAGTAGCTCAACCAACTCCACAGGATTTCGCATTTGAAAACCTAGATGCTTCGGTTGTAAACCAAGGGATAGAATTTGCAATAAACTATGATATTATTCAAGGTGAAGGCTTAAACTGGAATTTTGGGTTTAACATAGCATACAATGAGAATGAAGTTAGGGATTTTGATGGGTTAATTCAAACCGGTGCAATTAATGGGAATGGGCTAACTAATGCTTATGCTCAATTGCTTGCAGGAGGAAGACCTTTATTTTCTTATTATTTGAGAGAATTTGGTGGGTTTGATGAAGATGGGTTCACAATCTATCCAGAAGGCGACGTTCAAAAATTTGTAGATAAGAGTGCCTTACCTACCTATAATGCTGGTTTATCCACTTACTTAACTTACGGGAACTTTGACTTTAATGCATTTTTTGCCGGTCAGTTTGGACAGTACGTTTACAATAACACCGCAAATGCTTTCTTTACAGCTGGGATTATAGGTGTTGGTAAAAACGTAACCAAGGATGTAATTACCAGTGGAGAATCTCCAGCCAATGCTGCTGATGTATCTACAAGGTTTCTTGAAAAAGCAGACTTTGTAAGATTGCAAAATGTTTCCCTTGGATATAATGTTCCATTAAAGGAAGATGGGGTCGTAAATTCTTTCAGAATTTCCCTAACTGGTCAAAATCTGTTTGTGATTACAGGATATTCCGGATTGGACCCTGAGGTTAACGTACCTAAAGCTCTCAATGATGTTCCATCTTTGGGAATTGATTACACAACTTACCCAAGACCAAGGACCATTACATTAGGAGTAAATGCAACATTCTAAAAAAACATATACTATGAAAACAATAAAATATAACAAAATTATTATGGGCCTTTTCCTTATAGGTGCATTGGGTTGTACCGACCTGGAAATTGAGGAAACCGATTCCAGATTCGGGAATTTATCCGGAGAGTTTACGGGAGTTGATCCAGAATCCAACCTCACAAACCTTTATAATAGTTTAAGAGGGCAGCTTGCAACGCAGGAAAACCTTTATGCTCTTAGCGAGGTTACTTCAGATGAAATGGTAGTTCCAACAAGAGGAACAGATTGGGGTGATAATGGTTTATGGAGAACCTTACATACGCAAACCTGGGATGCCAATCATAACTTTGTAAGAGGAACCTGGAACAGCTTTAACCAATTGATTTTTAATTCAACTGCTATTATAGACAGTAGAAGTAATCCTTCCCCTGAACAGGCAGCACAGGCTAAGTTCATAAGAGGTTTTGCTATGTTTGTTTTAACAGATCTTTATGGGCAGGTACCTTTTAGAGCACCAGATGAAGGTCCGGAGGTTAATCCAATGGTTATGTCCAGAGAGGAAGCTTTAGCTTTTATCGAAACAGACCTTAATGAAGCTCTTGCTATTTTGCCAACCGGTGGTCCAAGCCCGGAGCTAAACAGACCAACCAAAGCAGCGGTACGTTATTTACAAGCTAAAATCCTTTTAAACAAGCATATTTATCTTGGTACAGGAACGCCTAATGCATCAGATATGACAGAAGTTATTGATCTTGTTGATGCAATTCAGGCAGATGGGTTCGATCTTCAGGCTGGATATTTTGATCTTTTTACAGATACGGTAGATTCTGAAACAATTTTCTTTACGACATCTGATGTTGGTGCGAAAATTTGGAACGGGTTACACTACAAACAAAATACTCCTGATAATACCGGTGGTGGGTGGAATGGATTTGCAACTTTATCTGAATTTTACGATCTTTTTGAAGGAGATGCTCAGGTTAATGTACCAGGTTCCGGACAAGAAGAAAGAAGAGGTTTTGTCCCTACAGACGGTTCTCATTTTGGAATTGGTTATGGATTTCTTATCAACCAGCAGTATGACGAAACTGGTGAAGCAATGACAGATAGATCTGGAAATGATTTGGTTTTTACTCGTGAATTTCCAAGTTTGATTGTTAACAGCGAAGTGACAGGAATTAGATTAATAAAATTCCATCCTGAAAATGGAGCCTTTGCAAACCATACCGTATTATTCCGTTATGCAGATGCGCACCTTATGAAAGCGGAAGCAATTATGAGAGGTGGATCTTCAGGCGATGATGCTCTTGCAATGGTTAATGAATTACGAATATTGAGAGAAGCAGAGCCATTAGCTTCCCTAACAGAAGAAGCTCTTCTTGCTGAGCGTGGACGTGAATTGTATATGGAATATTGGAGAAGAATGGATCTTATTCGTTTTGGTAAATTTACTGAAGAGTGGGGTTACAAAGATGCGAGTGATGACTTTAGAGTGCTATTTCCTATTCCAACAACCGCAGTAATTACAAACCCTAATCTTATTCAAAATCCAGGGTATTAATAAATTAAAATTAATTTTAAGCAATAAAAAAGAGAGCCTTGTGCTCTCTTTTTTAATTATAAACAGAATAATTAATTTTCGAAAAGGTATCCTCTGGAGTTTCAATTCCTGATTAACTTTGAAAAATAATAGGCTAATTCTCCAGTACTCTATAAAGCTTAGAATTATTTTTTACCCGGAAATCCCTTTATTCATCTATCATGAAAATAAATCCCTGATTATGAATATTTTTTATTTTGATTAGAGGTTCTGCTTCCAAATAATTCCTTAATCTTGAAATAAATACATTTAGGCTTTTCCTGGTGAAATAATCGTTCTTTCCCCAAATGGTATCTAATATTTCCTTATGGGTGCATATCTTATTTTGTCGGAGGACAAAGAAATGAAGCAAGTCATTTTCTCTAGAAGTTAGTTTTATAGTTTTATCATTATAAGTAAGTTTTAATTTATCAAACTGATACCTGTATTTTCCAAGTTTGAATTCTTTATTTAAATTGGGCTCTAATTTATTTAAGGATAACGTATTGAGTAATGTATTGATCCTAACCACTAATTCCTCTTCATCAATCGGCTTTTTTAAATAATCAATCGCCCCTAAATAAAATCCTTTTAGAACATCAATTTTTAGTGAGCGGGCGGATAAAAAAATAAATGGGATTTCTGGATATTTACTTTTAATTTTTTCAGCTAAGGTAAAACCATCCATTTCTGGCATCATTACATCCAATATTGCCAAATCGAATTTATTCTTTTCAATTTCTTTTAAGGCGGATATTCCATTTTTGCTCAATTTAATTTCGAAACCTTTCATCCTTAAATATTCGGTTAACAAATACCCTAAAGATTCATCATCTTCAACCAATAATATATTTTTTCTACTTTCCATTGTTATTTAATAAGGGGATACTGAGTGTAAATACAGATCCTTTACCGAGATTGCTTTTTACTGAAACTTTAGCTTTATGGCTTTTTAAAACCTGCTGAACGTAATTTAGGCCCAATCCATAGCCTTTTACATTGTGCAAATCACCAGAGGAAGCTCTGTAATATTTTTTAAAGATCTTTTTTTGGTCTTCTTCCAAAATTCCAATTCCATTGTCTTCAATTTCAATTATTAGGTTCTTTTTATCAATAAAGACAGACATAGAAATTTTTGGATTTTTGTTAGAATATTTTTTTGCATTTTCCAATACTGTGTTAATGGCATTCTCAAGGTGGTTTGGTGCACAATATAAATTGTAATGGTCTCCTGAAATTTCGGTGTCAAAATCAATGCTTTCCAACTCCGCTAATTGCCTAAATTCAGTTATAATTTTTAAAATTACAGGTTTAAAATCAAGTTTTGTTTTTTTGAGTAGGTTTTGTTTTCCCTCTAAACTTGCCAGTTCTAGAACTTTTTCTATTTGAACCTTTAACTTGTCTACCTGGTTTCGCAGAATACCCAATATTTGTGTATTCTCTGGATTTCCCTTTTCCTCTAAAATCTTGGTAGCAATTCCAATAGAAAACACAGGGGTTTTTAATTCATGAGTGAGATTATTAATAAATTCATTGGTAATAGTGTTTAAATCGCGTTGCCAATAAAAGGATTTGAGTACCCAAAGAACAACAAAAATTATAGCGATAATAAATATTAAGCTTGGAATTGTCAACCCGTTAAGTTGACCTAAAAAATATCTATTGATATCTTTAAACCTCAATTCCAAAATCAAGCTTTTGTCCAATAATTCTGGCAGATAACCTTCAAGATTAAAAGGATATTTTAATATAGAATCATCATTATTAAAGAAACTGGGTGATTCTAAATAATCTGTAGAATCTTTTGAATAAATCACGTAGGTAAAATCCGTTTTTATGCCATTCTGTAGTAGTTTTTCCTTTAAAAAGTCATTCATGAAATACCTTGAAGCATCTTGTACACTGTCCAGACTTAGCTTAAAAAAAGAGGAATCTGCTGTCATTGCTTTTCCGGCTAGGAAGGTAAGTTCATTTTTTACTTGTAAGCCTTCCTTAATATCACCTATGGTATTCCCTATTTTTTGATCGAATTGGACTTTAGCTAAATTTAAACCAATATTTAGATATTGATATTGTACAATTGCCAAGCCAATTATAGATATTATAAAGATGATTAGAGTTCCCTTTTTTATATTCATCTTGTGCGGATCCCCTTAAATTTAAAGAAATTAGGATTCATTAATCTTTTATTAAGTTAATTGATTGTTTGTTAATCTTTTTTGTTTGTCTTTTCTCTCTCAATTGTATTCTTTTCTGTTAATTTGGCAGAGACAAGGTAAAGAAATTGTTTCGATCTGAAAATATGACTAATTTTTATCAAAAAAAAGATTAAAATTTTTATGTAAAGATTAGTGGTATTAAAATTAATGAGTCTCACACAAAGTCCAGAAAATTGTAAAATGCTTTTGTTCGGCAATCCAATACAAAGGTTTTTTACTACAATTAATCAGCAAAATATTGATGTTTAGGTCTTGTCACGAAATGTTAAATAATCGATATTTAGTTTCATAGAATTTCCGTCAATAACAATTCATTAACTTTTTCAGAAAAAAAATCATATTAAAAAAGATTATGAAATTACAATTATTGAAATATTCTATATGCCTAGTGGTTATAGTACTTTTCTCCGGATGTCAATCCAAAAAGGACGAAACTATTAAAACTATTGCCAAAACAGAAGAAAACACCCTATTTTCATTACTCTCCCCGGAGAAAACTGGCCTAGATTTTATTAATATCGTGGAAAATAAAAAAGATTTTAACATCTTTAAATACAGGAATTTCTACAACGGTGGGGGAGTTGCTATAGGCGATATTAACAATGATGGGCTACCAGATATATACCTGACCGCTAATATGGGACCAAACAAACTTTTTTTGAATAAAGGGGATTTTAACTTTGAGGACATTTCAAAATCAGCTGGAGTAGTTGGCAATAAGCCTTGGTCTACCGGTGTTAATATGGTAGATATAAATAACGACGGTCTGTTGGATATTTATGTTAGTAATGCGGGAAATATGGAAGGCAACAACCATGATAATGATCTTTATATAAATAATGGCGATCTTACTTTTACTGAAAGTGCAGGTGCGTATAATCTGGCTAAAACCGGTTTTAGCACACATGCTACCTTTTTTGACTATGATAAAGATGGTGACCTTGATGCTTATATCTTAAACAACAGTAATATCCCGGTAAGTAGTTTGGGATATGCCGCGCAACGGGAAGTAAGAGCCCAGGATTGGGAAGGTGTTCCGGATATTTTTAGAGGGGTAGGTGATATGCTCCTTCGAAACGACAATGGAAACTTTGTAGATGTTAGTGTAGATGCAGGAATTTACGGCAGTCTTATCGGTTTTGGATTGGGTGTTATGATAAGTGATATTAATGGTGATTTGTATCCAGATATTTATGTTTCGAATGATTTTTATGAACGTGATTATCTATATATAAACAATCAGGATGGAACATTTAAGGAGGATATTGTAAACTGGACCTCACATTTGAGCCTTTCTGCTATGGGAGTAGATATGGCCGATATTAACAATGATGGGAATATCGATGTTTTTATTACAGATATGCTACCCGAAGGTGATGAAAGGACAAAATCGGTGATGGAATTTGAAGGCTATAATATTTTTAAACTAAAACAAAGCAAAGATTTCTCCCAACAATATATACAGAATACCCTTCAGTTAAATAATGGGAATAACACTTTTTCAGAAGTAGCTTATTTTAGTGGTGTCGCCAAAACAGACTGGAGTTGGGCGGGTCTTATTTTTGATATGGATAATGATGGATTCAGGGATATATTTGTAACAAATGGAATTAACCATGATCTTACAAATCTTGATTTTGTCGATTTCTTTGCCAATGAAATAATCCAAAAAATGGCTTTGACTGGAAAAAAGCAATCCATAGATACCATAATTAACAAAATGCCATCCACTCCCATACCCAATTATGCTTATAAAAACAATCATGATATCACCTTTACAAATGAAGCAAAAAAGTGGGGGTTGGATCAGCCAAGCTTTTCTAACGGAAGTGCTTATGCCGATCTTGATAATGACGGCGATTTGGATCTTGTGATAAACAATGTCAATATGCAGGCATTTTTGTATAGAAATAACTCCGATAAACTATCCGAGAACAATTATATCAAATTAAAATTAGATGGAACGGGCAAAAATAAATTTGCAATTGGCAGTGTTGTAAAACTTTATTATGATAACAATGTTGTAATCCAAGAACTTAACCCCTCTAGAGGATTTCAATCTTCAATGGACTATGTTATGACCATTGGCGTGGGAACTACACTAAAAATAGATTCCTTAAGGGTTATCTGGCCAGATGACAAAACTCAGAAACTAATTAATGTCGGGACCAATCAGTTCCTTAATTTAAAACAAATTGAAGCTTCCGAAACATATAAAGTTGAAACAAAAACCATAACTCCGTTTTTAGGTGAGGTTTCTTCTACGGAGTTATTAGCACATGAGGAAAATACGTATGTCGATTTTGATTATGAAGGTTTGATCTATCACATGCTTTCTCAGGAAGGCCCAACTTTATCTGTTGCAGATATAAATGGGGATGGAAATGAGGATTTTTTTATTGGAGGAGCAAAAGATCAGCCCGGAATAGTTTATATGTATTCAGGGAATGCTAAACTTAAAAAGTCAAATCAAATTGTTTTAGAGGAAGATGCCGTTTTTGAAGATACAGCATCGGCATTTTTTGATGCAGATGGCGATGGGGATATGGACTTAATGGTGGGCTCCGGAGGAAATCAGGTTGGCGAAGGAAAAACCTATAAGGCTCGGTTGTATTTAAATGATGGAAAAGGAAAATTCGTAAAATCTGAAATCAATTTAGCTTCCGTTTATAAAAATATCTCGGTTATTGTTCCTTATGATTTTGATAATGATGGGGATCAGGATGTGTTTATAGGCTCTAGAAGTGTTGTTGGAACTTATGGCGTGAATCCTGATCATTTATTTTTAGAAAATAATGGAGATGGCTCATTTACCGATGCTACAGAGCGTGTGGCCTATGATCTTAAAAATGCTGGAATGATAACCAATGCCATTTGGGCCGATATTGACGGAGATGGTATAAAGGATCTTATAACCGTTTCCGATTGGGGATCCCCCATTATTTTTAAAAATTCTGGCAGAAGATTAACCAAATTAACGACCAATCTGGAAAGTTTAACTGGGTGGTGGAATGTGGTGGAAGTTGCCGATCTGGATAAAGATGGTGACAATGATCTGATAATAGGAAATAAAGGGAATAACACCGCGTATAAAACATCTGAAGCAAATCCAATGAAAATGTGGGTAAACGATTTTGACAATAATGGTACCCTCGAGCAAATTGTGACTAGGAATTTTGACGGAAAAGATTTTCCGATAAATATGAAAAAGGACCTGACAACCCAAATGTCTTCCTTAAAAAAACAAAACCTAAAAGCATCCGATTATGCCAAAAGATCCATTGAAGAACTTTTTCCTTCTGAACTTTTAAAAAATTCAATTTTAAAAACAGCTGCCGTTCCAGAAACCATTATCGCGGTTAATCTGGGGAATGGCAAATTCGAAATTCGAAAACTGCCCTACAGGGTCCAATTATCAAGTATCTCAGGAATTACTTCTACCGATGTTAATGGTGATGGTAATTTGGACCTCATCTTGGGTGGAAATAATTTTGAATTCAAACCTCAGTTCTCAAGAATGGATGCCAGTTATGGAAATGTTTTATTGGGTGATGGCAAACTGAATTTTATATGGCAAGATTATAATAAAAGTGGTTTTGTTGTAAAAAATGAGATAAAACATCTGAAAACATTCAGGGATAAGAATGGAAAAATATTTATAATCGCCGCAATAAATAATGAAAAACCAAAAATTTTCAGAATTAATGAAAAGTAAACTAATCTACATATTTGTAATAATTCTGGCAATTGGTTGTGGTAAAAAAGAAGGTGATCTGTTTTTGAACAAGCCCTCCGCGGAAACTGGAATATCATTTACGAATACACTAACAGAAACCGAAGATCAGAATATTTTGGACTATTTGTATTTTTATAATGGTGGGGGTATTTCCATAGGCGATATAAATAATGATGGTTTGCCTGATATCTTTTTCTCCGGTAACCAGGTTAAAAACCAACTTTATTTAAACAAAGGGGACCTGAAATTTGAAGACATTACCGATAAGGCAGGTGTTGAGGGAAAAAGTACCTGGAATACCGGTACCGTTATGGCTGATGTAAATGGCGATGGACTTTTGGATATTTACGTTTGTGCTGTTGTGGGTATCAACGGTTTTAGGGGTTTCAATGAACTATATATTAATAATGGTGATGAAACCTTTACCGAAAGTGCCACAAAATATGGGTTGGATTTCGATTCTTATAGTTCCTCGGCGGTGTTTTTTGATTATGATTTGGATGGAGATTTGGATTTATATCTCCTAAATCACGCAGTTCACACCCAGGAATCTTATGGAAGTGCCGATTTAAGAAATAAACGCAGTTATTCCACCGGGGATAAGCTCATGCGAAACGATGGTGAAAAATTCACTGATGTAAGTGAAGAAGCCGGGATTTTTGGCGGGGTAAACGGCTATGGTTTGGGCATTGCGATATCTGATTTTGACCAGGATGGCTGGCCGGATATTTATATCGGCAATGATTTTCATGAAGATGATTATTATTATATCAATAATCAGGATGGTACGTTTACAGAAAGTTTGAAAAAATATTTTGGACACACCAGCAGGT
>JAGXIK010000033.1 GCA_024635715.1 Gillisia sp. | reverse complement strand
GTAACAGCCTCCATCGTTTTTTATAATAATACCGATCTTGCGGGAACTTTGATCTCTGAACAGTGGGTATTAAGCGCAGCTCATGTAGCGGAAACAATACCTGAAGGTCACAAACTGATCATAGGAAATGATTCTGTTGGTATTGAAAAAATTATTATTCATCCTGAGTGGTCAGAACATGGCCGACCTGATATTGCCTTAATAAAATTAAACCGAGCTATCAATTATATAAAACCTGTCAAGCTATATACTGAACTGGAAGAAATTGAAAAAGAAGTTATTGTTGCAGGGATAGGTAATTTTGGTACAGGTAAAACAGGTGTTGAAGGAAAACCAGGAATAATGAGGGCAGCCACCAACATAGTTGATGGAATTTCTAACGATGGCCAATATATATATTGGCTTTTTGATGATCCTGAAAGTAATAGAGTTACAGCATTAGAGGGTATTGCTGGTCCTGGTGATAGTGCTGGCCCGGCATTTATTAAGTCTGGTGATGAGTTTTTTATAGCTGGAGTTTCATCTGCACAAAGTACCAGAGCTACAGATGGTGTTGAGGGTTTATATGGGGTAACAGAATACTATACAAGGGTGTCTAATTTTATTGATTGGATCAATGAGGAGAAAAATAAGTAAAGTAGCAAATATTGCAAAATCATATGGTCTGCGATTTTAAATCTCTTGTATGCCACTTTAGTCTCAACACTTTCTGTAAAAAATAGTCAAAGTCTTAAACCATTATATTGAGTTTTGCAAAGAGGAATTTAATAGTATGCAAAAGTATAATGTGCTATTAATACTGAAGGCGGGTTAAAGAATATCAACGAATAAATAAATTGAAATGAAACACTATTATAATTTATCCATTCTACTTTTTTCATTTACACTCTGCACATTTACTAATGCGTTTGGCCAGGAACTGACATCTGATAAAATCAGTCAAGTTGAAAGTCTCATTGCCAAAAAAATGACGGAAGATGGCATTCCCGGAATGTCAATAGCAATAGTGGTAAATGGCAAACTGAATTGGTCTAATGGGTATGGAACAGCGGATCTGGAAAATATGGTGCCCGCAAGGCCATCTTCTGCCTATAGAAGTGCATCGGTTGGCAAAAGTATAACAGCTACAGCAGTCATGCGCTTGGTTGAGAGGGGATTAATTGATTTGGATGTACCTATTCAAGAATACTGCGATGTGTTTCCGGAAAAAAGATACCCTATAACTACGCGTCACCTTTTGAGCCATACCAGTGGTATACGTCACTATGGAGGCCCGAATCACGAAGCGGAAATGGTAAGTGCCAGACACTATAAGAATGTCATTGATCCGTTAAATATTTTTAAAGAAGACTCCCTTCTTTTTAAGCCCGGCAGTCAGTTTCTGTACAGCACTTACGGGTATAACTTATTAGGCTGTGTTATTGAAAAGGCTTCAGGCATGAAATTTATTGATTATCTGGACAAGTATATTTTTGAACCAGCGGGTATGATGAGTACAGAAATTGATAACCCATTCAAGATCATTCCACATCGTGCAGGCGGATATATGTATGACGATAATAGCAAATTACAAAACGCACCACATGTAGATATGAGCAATAAGGTGCCGGCCGGTGGATATATTACTACGGCGGAAGATTTGGCCAAATTTGCAGCTGCATTTATGAATTATGAGCTGGTACAAAAATCAACGGCAGAATTGATGCTTACTCCGCAAAAAACAGCCGATGATGAAGTGATAGAGATAGGCCTTGGATGGGGCCTTTTCCCTGGTGAAAAATGGTATGGAGAAAGAGAAGCTTTTCACGGAGGGATAACACCGGGAGTAAGCAGTATGCTTTACCTGCTGCCAGACCGGAAATTTGCTATAGCTATGCAAATGAATCTTCAGGGTGTTTCCGGAAGGACTCAGCTTTCAGCCGAAATTGCTAAAATTGTACTGGAATTAGACCAGTGAAAATAAATTATATATCTATTGCATAGATGAAACCCATAACTCCATATTTCCCACAGCATTTACCCGTGGGATTCGGTATGTGTTGAATGGGCGTTAAATGAACAAATAACTCTCTAAGTAGATATTTCACTCTTAAAATTAGCCAATATGAAATCACTATTAATTTTGATATCCCTGATTCTGATAGCCCTTGAATGGACTCAACCGAATCGCATCCTTATCCGCCATGATACTCCCGATGAGGAATATATTGCTTTTGCTAAAAGCCTCCCTGTAACAGCCTCCATCGTTTTTTATAATAATACAGATCTTGCCGGAACTTTGATCTCTGAACAGTGGGTATTAAGCGCAGCTCATGTAGCGGAAACAATACCCGAAGGTCACAAACTGATCATAGGAAATGATTCTGTTGGTATTGAAAAAATTATTATTCACCCTGAATGGTCAGAAAATGGTCGTCCTGATATTGCCTTAATAAAATTAAATCGAGCTATCAATCATATAAAACCTGTCAGGCTATATACTGAACAGGAAGAAATTGGAAAAGAAGTTATTGTTGCAGGGATAGGTGATTTTGGTACAGGTAAAACAGGTGTTGAAGGAAAAGCAGGAACAATGAGGGCAGCCACAAACATAGTTGATGGAATTTCTAACGATAGCCAATATATATATTGGCTTTTTGATGATCCTGAGAGTAATAGAGTTACAGCATTAGAGGGTATTTCTGGTCCTGGTGATAGTGCTGGCCCGGCATTTATTAAGTCTGGTGATGAGTTTTTTCTAGCTGGAGTTGGATCTGCACAAAGTACCAGAGCTACAGATGGTGTTGAGGGTTTATATGGGGTAACAGAATACTATACAAGGGTGTCTACTTTTATTGATTGGATCAATGAGGAGAAAAATAAGTAAGATAGCAAATATTGCAAAAATGAAGATCATATGATTTTGCAATGACCTTTTGGATACCAGGCTCTACCTCCGGTATCCAAAAGGATATATAAATACTCTAATAAAATGGATAATAAATAACCTTTTTTGCTCTAAAAGAAAAATATATTTTAGAGCAATTTAAATTAATGCAATTGAACAAAATACTGAAATGAAGACCTTTCTCAATAATAAAATAAGCAAGATTTCTTAACTCAACTATTCTCTTTTTAAATAACTTTCAATTGCTACCTTTTCAATAAAAAAAAATGCTTTATGATTGAGTTACAAAAAATACAAACAATCCTATCTAAAATTCTTCAACTGACCTTTATTATATTACTTTATCTAAATTCCAAACCTATCCTTGCTCAAAAAACTGAGGTAATGACGCTTGGTACTTTTCACTTTAATTTTCCGAATCTTGATGTCAAAAAAGTAAGTGAGGAAAATCAAATAGATGTACTCGATCCTCAATATCAAAAAGAAATAGCATTAATTGTTGATAGATTAGCAGGGTTTAAGCCTACACATATTGTGATTGAAAGAGTGCCATTTCAGCAAGAAAAGTATGACTCCCTCTATAATAGCTATTTGAATGGAGAACACAAGCTCACCAGAAGTGAAGCACAGCAATTAGGATTCAGGTTGGCTAAAAGCCTTGGGCACAATAAGGTTTATTGTGCAGACGAGCCAGCCAGATATTACGAAGATGTAAAAGATGTTTTAAAGGGTAAAGACAGTCTGGAAAATAAGGCGTTTATGGATTTCTTCTATAATAACCCTGATAGTTCGAAATTTTCAGATTCAGATCGCTTGTTTAAAAAGGAAGGTATTTTAGCCGAACTGATCCAGTTAAATTCAGAAAAAGAATTAGAAAAAAGTTTAGGAGATTATTTGATAGGTGTTTTTAAATACGAAACAGAAGATAATCCCTTTTTCGGTCCTGATTTCGTAAGTGGTTGGTGGTTCAATCGAAACTTAAAGATTTTCAGAAACATACAGAAGATACCCACAAAACCTAATGACCGAATATTGATCATTTTTGGTGCAGGGCACATGAATCTACTCAATATATTCTTTGAGGCCTCTCCTGAATATGAGCTAGTATCTGTAAATAAATATCTAAAAGACTGAATTTTTCTAATCACAATTATTTTTAAAATAAACCATAGTTTCAGATTTTATGCAAAGTAGTATGAAAAAATATCTAGTTATTATCTGGCTCGCAATAGCCCCTTCAATACTTCAGGGACAAGTAGATAAAACTGAAGTTCTTGTATTTGGAACAGTCCATCTTGCACAAATTAAAGGATTTGAACATCAATTTGTGACTAATGTAATCGAGTCACTTGATGATTTTAAATTTGATGTTGTTTGCATTGAAAAAATGTCTGGGCAATTACTTTATGATATAAAAAAAGCCATTCCCCAACATCACCTATAGGCAATGCCCTACGGGACACTGCGCATAGCCTGAGCGTTACCCACAATTAAAAAACATATTGTAAATTAAACACTCTTGAAGTATTATTGAGTCTTGGAATACCATGTTAAAAATATTTAAGAACTTAAACGACAATACTAAATTTTGAAATTGAGCGAAAAAACAAAAAAACGAAATATTGGAATTGATCTGCTTCGAGGCTTCAGTATTTTGACAGTAATATTATTACATCTAAATATACATTTCGGATTTTCAGGCACATTTTTGAAAGAGGTCTTGCCTAAAAAATTATTTTCATTTCTTTTTTGGAGTGGATTTTACGGTGTTGTTGTATTTTTTACGTTATCAGGCTTTTTAATTACAAGTTCAATTCTAAAAAAATGGGGGAATTTATCCAAAATAGAATTAAAAACTTTCTATTGGTTACGTTTTTCCCGAATAATACCATTGCTTGTTTTATTGCTTATAGTTTTATCAATTTTACATATTACTAATATTGAAGGGTTTGTAATAAACTCTGAAAAAACATCATTGGGTAGAGCAATTTTTTCAGTACTTACATTTCACATCAATTGGTTGGAAATCCAAGTTGGCTATTTACCTGCAAATTGGGATGTTTTATGGTCGATTTCAATTGAAGAAACTTTCTATTTATTTTTTCCAATAATATGTTTATTCCTAAAAAGAGAATGGCAATTCGCAATAATTTTATTACTGTTTTTGACACTCTCGCCTTGGGCAAGAACTCAACTTTACTTAGGAAACGAACTTGGGGACAAAAACCATTTAGCGTTTCTAGATTCGATAGCTTTGGGCTGTATGGCGGCAATAATACTTAAAAAATCAACTTTTTATAAATGGCTAAACTGGATTTTTTTGATTGTTGGTTGGTCAATGGTAATTTTAATTTTTGTGTTCAAAGGTTTCGTTTATAAAGCTGGAATTGCAGATTTAGGACTTAACATCACTATTCTATCTTTAGGAATTTCGTTCATTCTATTTTGGATGCACGAAAACCATCGCTTAGGAAAAGAAAAAAATTATAGGCTTTTTAGCTGGCTAAAACATATGGGCGTTTATAGTTATGAAATTTATTTGACACATATGTTCGTGATAATTTTTGGAGCGCAGGTATTTAAAAGCTTAAGTCTAGGTACAAATTGGCTCATTCCATACTCACTTTCACTGATTTTAATTTCATACTTTCTCGGCAAAATAATCTTTCATAAATTTTCAGAACCAGTAAATATTTGGTTAAGAAAAAAATGGACAGAAAAAAATATAAAAGATTAGAAATAGTCATAGATGTCACTAAAGAACGGAATAATAACTGTGGGTAACAACCAACTAAAATGAATTTGCAAAAAGAGCGACTTTATATAGTAATGCGAACAGTAAATTTCAGTAATTCTAGCAACTGGAGTGCATACTCATTTTAGTTGGACGTTAGCAACAAGTAGAAAATAATATCTTAATTCAAAAAATTATGTCCTCAGCAGTTAAAATCTTAATTGGAGTTTCAATTCTCCTTACCATTTCTTGCAATAACAAAAAACAAAAAAGCACTAACGAGAGCGATTTATCAAATATTAATTTGTTAACTCAAAAAGAAAGTCAGTCAGAATCTATGCAAGCTCTATTATCCTCTGAACCAGAAAAAATATCGGTAGATGAAAATGGCTGTATCAGAATTAAAGATTATTTAATTATTTGGCCTTTTGGATTTAAGATAATTGACAAGAATAATAAATTGACCATTGTAGATAACGAAGGAAATTTTGTTGCCAATATTGGTGATAAAGTAAT
>JAGXIK010000169.1 GCA_024635715.1 Gillisia sp. | reverse complement strand
CCGGTTTTCTTAGCTGCTTCATAATCTCTAGCCTGACTAAAATAATCTGTAAATACCTGTTCTACACCCATTCTGGTTTGTGGAAACCTGCTTTTACTATCCCAATTGGATTGTTTTACATTCTCCCCAAGCGCAAATTTTATGAATTTTGGAGAGTCTGGAAAGATCATGTCTTTAGCATTAGAGCCCCATTTTAACTTCATGATCGCAGAACGCCCTCCAATAGGATTGGCCGAACCATGTAATAGCTGAATTGAAGTAACACCGCCGGCAAGATTTCTATAAATATTGATATCTGTAGGGTCTATAACATCTTCCATAGTTACTTCTGCAGAAGAATTTTGCCCTGCTTCATTAATCGCAGAAGCGCCAATATGGGAATGTTCGTCTATAATTCCGGTAGTCAAATGTTTCCCAGAAGCATCGATAACTTTCGCTTTTCCGGCACTAAGATTTGCTCCGATTTCAGCAATTTTCCCATCTTTTATTAAAACATCTGTCTTCTCCAGAATCCCTTTTTCGGTATTCGTCCAGACAGTTGCATTTTTAAATAAAATATCTTCTTGTTTTGGTAGTTCCTTGAAACCATATGCCATATTTGGATAGCTTAGGGGCACGATTGGAAGAATACTGTCATTTTTATCTTCTTTCTTTTTGTCTTTTTCTTTTGATTTATCTAAGGATTTGGATGCCGTGAAAGAAGTTTCTTGACCATTACTTAAAATAGCTTGGCCATTTATTTTATTAGTGTCATCAGTTATTTTCGCAACCAATCTTGTGTATTCTGTTTTGGTTGAATCTGGTGACGATAATAACAATTGCATCCAGGTATCTGTATAAGATAACTTGGATTTTATCTTGGCATCTCCCAATTTCACTTCGGCTTTAGGAGAATTTGGTTTTCCTGAAATTTCCAAATCATACTTCTTTCCATCTACGGCTAAAGCATATTTACCTTCAAGATTTACGGTATTCATGTTTTCTAAAACCACTTTTTGACCTTGGATCCAGTTCTCAAATAGTACCGTTTCTTTATCAAAAATATCTCCTGAAGTAATTAAAAAATTAGCCCAAGCGCCTTGTTTTATTACCCCTAGTTTATTTTCTTGTCCTAGAAATTTTGCCGGGCTTGTAGTTAAAGCCGCAAGTGCTTTCTTTTTATCTAAACCATAAGAAATCGCTTTTAGAAGGTTTTCCCTAAATTTCTTTTCATCCTTTAAATTTTGTGTAGTTAGAATAAAAGGAATATTGTTTTTAGCAAGCTGCATCAGGTTAGACGGAGCCTGATTCCATCGCTTCATATCTTGCAAGCTCACGTTGCTTGCCATAAATGGATTTTCAAGATCATAAGCCTCAGGGAAATCTAACGGAATAATAAATGTGGCATTGGTATTCTTTACTTCAGCAATTCTTTCAAACTCATTTCCACTTCCAAAAATTAAATATTGGATACCGTATTCATCACCAACTTTATCGGCTCTTAATTCATCTAATAAATTATCGGTCTTAAAAATTTGGGTTAAAGTGGTGTTTCTATTTAATGCTTCTAATGCCAGGTCTTTATTGGATATATTTCCCTTTTCATACCATGCTGCATCTATATAGGTTTGCCTTAACAAAGCCATAGCACCCATTATGGAAGTAGGATAGGATTGTCTGGATTGTACACTTTTATCGAATGAAAGAAAATTAGCCGATTTGTCTTTTAAAATACGATCTCCTTCAGATCCTTCTGCATTCAAGCTTACCAACATTCCGGTTCCACGCATAATTCCATCAGCAAGATGAGTATTCACCGCTCCAAATCCGTTTTTCTGAAATTTTTCTGCTTCGGACTTATCAAAGGAAAAAGACTCTAATGCATTTGTTTCAGGACGAATATGATCATTCCAGTAATAGCCTTCGCGGCTTGCATTATATTGTGGCTGTCCATTCCCGCTTTCAGCTTTTGTTGGTTTTTTCATCCCAAAATCACTGTAGATCTCAATGAAAGATGGATAAACCTCTTTGCCTTTTAGGTCTATAACGATACTGTTTTTAGGAATTGCTATGCTCTTGCCAACAGCAGTCAATTTACCTTCTCTAACCGCGATCATCCCATTTTCTATAATAGTGTTAGGGTCTACATGAATTTTAGCGTTTTTGAAAACGGTGTAATTGGTGTTTTTAGAATTTACACCATCATTGTTTGGAAAGTAATCTTGGGCATACAAGTTTAACCCAGAAGAAAAGACTAGGCATAAGAGTAGGAATTTTAATCTCATAAAATTAGTTGTTTAAAAGTAGTTTGCTTTTGAAAATTAGAAAGCGGAATTTAAGGATTATTTATGGAACGATAAATTTGCTTAGAAGGCATTCTCCACATCGTCAAAATAATTAACGAGTAAAGCGACCACATAACTATAGCTTTTCATTCCTTCAACTTGGTTGTTGGCTTTAAGGAAACCATTATAAGTAACTTGAAAAATGGGCTCAAAAGGGTTTTTATGTATTTCCCAGAAATTTCTAACTTCTTTATAATTGGCTAAAATACCGGGGTGTATTGTTTTTAAAAGTTCATCTGCCTTTATTCGATCTCGCAGATAAAGCTCGTTTAAGCAGTAGCGCAATGCAAAAGTAAAACCTGAATATTGAAAGTAAGGATCAGGATGATTCATAGTGGCTAAACAGGCAATAAAGTTGGCTTCATTTTCCTTGGCAAATCCTAACTGATGACCAATTTCATGACTCGCAGTTGTGGGAATCTTATATTTTATGATTTGAGTATTAACTTGTGCTTCGTTTGTAAGCGGATTCAAATACCCATTAAAACCCATATATGTTAGCGGAATGCTATATAATGAACGCTTTAAGCTTTTTCCTTCATACGTTAATTTTGGAAAATCTTTTCCTAAACTTTCATAGCCTTCAATTGTTTTCCTGAAGAGTGTCGTCTTTTTAAATTTATAATCAACTTTAAGAGAATCATTATCCACTAAACCAGTATGTACCTGATTCGATTTTTTAATTAAGGTTTCGGTTAAAAGCACTAATTCTTTTGTGGTGTAAGTGTTTTTGATCTTTAAGGTTCGGTGGAGTGGAAGTCTATAGTAATTGAAACCCCAAAAAATATGAAAGCAAGCATAGATAATAGAAAAAGTAGCAAGGAGGTCTAAAGACCATTTTCTATAGTTTTTAAAATTAGTTTTAAACCGGAGATACAACCATCGGAATATGGAGATGATAAAAAATGTATATAAAAGATCTCCTAAGGAAAAAGGGAATAGGCCAAGAGAGAATCGCATTATTTTAGCGATATAAGGATAGAGCCCTGTGCTGTACCAAGTCTCTACAAAAGTTGGATACGCCGAAATTATTTTAATAGCAATAATTTGTATTGGCAATAAAATGGCTAAAATGAGGCTTGTTCTGTTTTTCACTTCCTAATTAAATTCTAATATGCTGCTAAAAATTTCGTGGTTTGTGAATTACCAATATCTTTGTGAATATACCAAATATTAATACTATGAATGAAGAAATAAGAGCACAAGAACCTAAAGTTTTATGGAATAAATTCGCCGATCTTAATGAGGTTCCTAGACCGTCTAAAAAAGAGGAAAGGGTGATAGAGTTTATAAAAAGCTTTGGAAATAAACTCAATTTAGAAACGCTTGTAGATAAAGTTGGGAATGTGATAATTAAAAAACCGGCAACCTCAGGAATGGAGGATAGAAAAGCGGTGGTATTGCAGTCTCATTTAGATATGGTGCATCAGAAAAACAATGATACCAAATTCGATTTTGATACTCAAGGAATCGAAATGTATGTAGATGGAGATTGGGTAAGAGCAAGAGGAACTACATTAGGTGCAGATAATGGGTTAGGGGTTGCTACTATTATGGCGATTCTAGAGAGTAACACAATAGAGCATCCTGCTATCGAGGCTTTATTTACTATAGATGAAGAAACTGGAATGACGGGTGCTAAAGGTTTAGAACCAGGAATGTTGAATGGAGATATTCTTTTAAATCTGGATACTGAAGAGGATGATGAAATAGGAATTGGTTGTGCAGGTGGAGTAGATGTAACTGCAACTAGGAAGTATACCCAAGAAGATGCTCCAGCAGATATGAGTGCTTTTAAGATCACATTGAATGGTTTACAAGGTGGACACTCTGGAATGGACATAATCAAAGGATTGGGAAATGCCAATAAATTGATGAATCGCTTGTTGTATACCGCTTCTGAAAACTTCGGAATTCGTATTGCTGAAATAAAAGGAGGAGGACTTAGAAATGCAATCCCTAGAGAAAGTGAAGCTGTGGTATTAATAGATGATTTCCAGATCAAAGCTTTCGAGTCTGAATTAATGGAGGATTTTGAAGCTATTAGAACAGAATTTGCAAAGCTGGAACCAAATATGAAGTTAGATCTGGTTAAGGTAGAGACTCCAGCAAAGGTTATGGATTCAGATACTCAGGAAACCATTTTAAACGCCATCTATGCCTTGCATAATGGAGTGTTTAGAATGAGTCCGGAGATTGAAGGTTTAGTAGAAACCTCTAATAATTTAGCGAAAGTTGAAATTATAGAAGGAAACATCAACCTAAAATGTCTTACAAGATCTTCTGTAGAATCCTCTAAAGACGATCTTACCAATTCTTTAAGGGCTAGTTTAGAGCTTGCTGGCTGTGAAGTAAATCTGTCTGGAGATTATCCTGGCTGGGCACCAAATAGAGATTCTGATATCTTAAAAGTATTAGATAACTTGTATTCTAAATTATTTGATGAAAAAGCAGATGTGGCTGCATGTCATGCAGGTTTAGAATGTGGAATAATTGGAAGTCACTACCCAGAAATGGATATGATCTCCTTTGGGCCAACAATTAGAGGAGCGCATTCTCCAGATGAGCGTGCTAGTATTACTTCTTCACAGAAATATTGGAAATTCGTTTTAGAGATCCTTAAAAATATTCCGAAGAAATAATTAGTAAGAACAGATGTCAAGTTGAGTCTGTTGAAATCTATAATGTATATCCGTTATGGGTTCAGCAATGCATATGACCATCTCGTCACCCTGAACTAGTTTCAGGGTCTTCTCCCGACTTACTAGGATGCTGAAACAAGTTCAGCATGACGAAAAACTAAATGTTGCTAGTGAAAAGGAGTAACCGGAACAAAAGTGGACAATCAGAAAGCTATTTAGGATAATATATCGATTACGATATTAATTAATTACATAAAAAAATCCCGCTCCATATAGGAAGCGGGATTTTTAATATTATGAAAATCAGTTACTATTTCTGAATTTCTACTATTTCCATTTCAAATACAAGATCTGTGTTAGGTGGAATTACTCCTCCCATTCCTCTTTCTCCATATCCTAAATGAGAAGGAATGAAAATTAAAGCACGGTCTCCAACATTCATTGCAGCTAATCCATTTTTAAATCCTGGTATCATAGGTGCATCTGGTTCGTATTTGGCAGGCATTGGTCGGTATCCACCTTGATCTCTTTTCACAAAATTAAGGGCTCCATTTAATTCAGCAACATCTTGCCAGCTTGTATCGAATAAAGAACCATCTTCAAAATATCCGGCATAGTTCACCAAGACAGTAGAACCTTCTGGAATTTTTGTGTCTTCCCCTTTTTTTAGATAATGAATTTTAATACCACTTTCCAATTCTTTAGCTTCCTCTTTTAGAGCCATGAATTTTGAAGCGTTCTCTTTTTTCATTTCAGATCTTGCAGCTTCCGCTTTTTCTTCTTTAATTTTAGCGTCTGCCAAATTAGATTCGAATGTTTTTGCGGCTTTAAAATCTTTAGCTTCTTTTCCTTTTCGGATAATCTTTACAGTTTCTAAGACAACATCTTGTTCTGGCTTATCTCTAGCAACAGTCTTAACCATCCCGATACTATCCACAACGGTTTGTCCCTCTAATACTTTACCAAAAATGGTGTGTTTTCCGTCTAACCATGGAGTTGGCGCCAAGGTGATAAAAAACTGACTTCCATTAGTGCCAGGACCTGCATTAGCCATAGATAATGTCCCTTTAGTTGCGTGACTTAAAGTATCTACTATTTCATCTGGGAATCTATAACCTGGATCTCCACTTCCTGTTCCGGTTGGATCTCCACCTTGGATCATAAAGTCTTTTATAACACGGTGAAAAATTAGACCGTCGTAGTATTTTTTACCTTTAGCTGTACTGTCT
>JAGXIK010000168.1 GCA_024635715.1 Gillisia sp. | reverse complement strand
CCTTAACATCCGTCCGGAAGCGGGAAAACTTAGTAGATCTGAACGGCAATGGCTGCAAATTGAAAAAACTATAAACAAAGATCAATCTCCTCATTTCGACCTGGAAAATTTGCGGGAGGAACTGGCATCCTGGCAATTCCCCCTCAACTTTATAGATTTTGAAACCACTGCCGTTGCAATCCCATTTATGGCTGGAATGCACCCATACGAACAGTTGGCTTTTCAATTTAGTCATCACATCGTTTTTGAAGATGGTCGAGTAGAGCATTATAATGAATATTTGAATACAGAAATTGGCGTGTTTCCCAATTTCGACTTTATAAGAGCTTTAAAAGGTTCCCTTTCTGTTAATCAAGGAAGCATTTTTAGATATCACAATCATGAGAATACGATCGTCAATGTGATCTATGATCAGCTGAGAAATTCTGATGAACAAGACAAACAAGAGCTTTTAGATTTCATAGAAACCATCAGTCATAACACCGGCAAAAATGCAAAGACCTGGCGTGGGGATAGAGATATGATAGATCTTCAAAAAACCGTAGTGAATTATTATTACGATCCTGTAACCAATGGCTCTAATTCCATCAAAGCTATTCTTCCTGCGGTATTACTTTCCAGTGACTACCTTCAGGAGAAATACCAACAACATTTAGCAAGTTTAAATCTAACCAGTAAGAATTTTGAAGCATCTCATGTGTTTCTGAAAATGGAGAATGGAATTCCTATTAGCCCATACAAAGCCCTACCATCTATTTTCGAAGGTTGGGATAATGAACAACTAGAGCAAGTCGCCGACAGCCTTTCAGAAATCAAAGATGGAGGAGCTGCGTTGTTCGCCTATGGAAAATTACAGTTCCCGGAAGTTAAGCAAGAAGAGAGAGAAGCTATAAGAAATGGGTTGTTACGCTATTGTGAACTGGACACTTTGGCAATGGTAATGATCTACGAATATTTTAGAGAAGTGTGTAAATAAGTTGGCCAATATTAATAAAAGCTTTAATCCCTAATTTCAGTATACATCACTTCAGGCTCTTTCCAATTAGATAAAGACCCATCCTCTTTAACAGTTCGATTTTTGCATGAGTCTCCATCAAAACTATAATGGTAGACTATCTTCCCTTTACTTTTTAAAACCTCTTCTTGAGGCTTCTCTTTAATTCTAATCCTCCAATTCCGTTTAGTTCCTGGAAGATTAAACAACAGGTATTCTGGATAAATACCTGTTGTTTCAAATTCGAGCATACCGCCTCGCTGTATGGTAACATCAAACATAATTCTGAAATCTGTTAATTCGTAATTTAAAGATTGTCTAGATAACGGAAACTTTTAATTATTTATAATCTGTTATTTCTCAAAAGTGTGCTCAATAGAATTTTCCTGAATTAGTTTTTGTAATTTTTCTATCAATTCTTTTTCAGAATTTTCATAACACCCATCAGATAGTGCTAACTCTTCCAGAGAAGCTAATATCTCGATTCCGCTATTGGGATCATTAAATCTAACATCTTCTTTAGTAAGCTCCGGTAAATTCCCAGAATTAAGTAAATTGAACAATTCGTTCTTTTCCCGATTTGTGAAATTTTTTAAACTTATTATTTTATTTGATAGCACGACCTTTTCTTCCTCTTCAATTTTCCCATCTGCTTTTGCTAAGTAAATCAATAGTTTAAACTCAAGCTTCTTGTCTTCTTTTAGTTTAAAGCCTTTCGTTTTAAAGATTTTAGCTATAACAGTTCCAATGGAACTTGTAATACTGGTGAAGGTTGTTTTGGTAGCTTCAGCATTTGTGGGAAATATAACTTCTGGAAAATTCCAGATATCAACTATTTTTAATTCGTGTATTTCGTTTGTAAGTATATGCTTATAAGAAAATCGGATACATGGAATTACCTGATAATAGATTTCTGCCTTCAATATGAGCGGATAATCAATTTTAGATAATCCTAGATCTCCTTCATATTTTTCAATTAATTTAGAGCTAATTTCATCTGAATGATTTTGAATATCTCTATTCAATTTTTTATAAACCAGTTCCGGTATTTTGGTGTCGGAAACATGATTTTTTATTATTTCTTCTTTGATTTCAAAGTTTGCCCCTGTTTTATTGATTTGCTGAGATTTTAAAAAATCAATACTTGTTTCCACGTACATTAATTGAGCAGTCTTTCCTGCTGTTAAGCACTCCGGGCAATCTATCATTCCATATCTTTCTTTATCTGCATAACAAATTTGACAAATAATATCTCCAGTCCCTTCACAGTTAGTACACCTAACTTTCCCAGATTTTGAACAGTTCTTACAAGCAACTTTTCCAGCTCCTATACATTTTTGGCATTTTTCTATTTTTGGCTTTCCATTGTCATATGGTCCCGATTGTTTTTTCCCTTTCCCACTGCAGGAACTACATCGGTTGCTTCCATCACCACTGCATTTATTGCAGGTTACCTCCCCTTTTCCAATACATTTATTACATCTCCAAGTATGTTTACCTGAACATTCATTGTTGGAACACGATATGTATTGATTTCCTTTACAACTGTTGCACGTTTCATGATATGTTTCCATTGAAATAAAATAAGGCCTTTGATGTTGGCTTATTTCATTATCATTCAAATCAAATGGAAAATCAAAAGCTTTTTGGATATCATCAGGAGTTAAAAAAGTATTAGTAGCACCTGAAAGTTCTCCGAATTCTTTTAAATAAGACTCATATTCTATTACTGCCTTGTCGCCAAATTTTGGAATTCCACCTTCAAATAATTTGAAATCATCTTTTATTTTATCGAATAATGGGAATTTAAGCAGGGATAAATTTCTTTCACATTTAACATAATTCAATTCAGAATAGTAATAGTCTATCCTTTCAATAGTGGCATCCTCTTCGATTATCATTTTAGAATATTCAGAGGAATAGTGTTCTTTTAAAAGATCCTTTACTTCTGAAATGGTAATTAACTTTAATTGATCTTTAGCTTCTAAAAATTGTTTCATACGACTTGGAAATTTAAAGGGAGAATAATTATTGTTTTTGATTTATTAGAGATTAGTATTTTGAACACTCACCATTCTCCTCATTGAATCAATGAAAGCTTGCTTAAAAGGATCATCCTTGGTGTACAAGCGGTAGAAATCAAGACCTTGTTTACGATTCTTAGAAATCACCTCATCTAAAATTTTCTGAAATGCTAAATTCCTGTTTTGTTCATCAGAATTTCTGGCGACTTTAAAATCAAAATCTTTATGGGCTTGAATGGATTTTGCAACCTTTACAAACATAACCCTTTGCTCTTCTGGAGTAGCTTCCCAACCTTGAAACCAACGCTCGTTGAAACTATTTATAATTAGATCTAACGGATCTTTTTCCTCATCTGTTCCGTGAGCACCACGAGGGTTTGGGTTTAGAGGATCTACATCTGTTTCAGTATCATCTAATCCAATTACCTCATTTAATTTCACTCGCTCTAAGCCATAGGTAGATAGATCTACCGATTCTAATAATTCATCAAGTCCATCTAAAGCTGGATCTTTAATAGGAAGTTTAGGGATCAAAAATTTCAAAAACCAAAATAACTTCTCCCAATTCACCACTTCAAAAGGTAAAATGGCAGCCATTTGGCCATATATTTTCACAAACTGTTTTGCCTTAATTTTAAAATCGGCTTTATCATCATCCTCTAATTCCAGCTCGTTAATAAAACGCTCTGCAGCTCTTTCAATGATAGGACTTAATACTTGTGCATTTTCCTTATTAAAAAACTTTGTATTAAAATCTTCTACTTCACCCCATTCGTAAACACCCACATCGTCCAGCACGTCTTTTAATTCGTGTAGTACATTAACATCTGTTTCTTCACTTAAAGAGGTCGCAGTATAAAAGGGATCAAAAGAGGTTTTAATATCATCGGTAGAATTAAAGAAATCCAACACAAATATATCTTCAGTTTTCTTGCCTAATTTATCTGCAGCTCTGTTTAACCTGGATAATGCTTGAACTGCCATAACACCTTGCAGCTTTTTATCTACATACATGGCACACAATTTAGGCTGATCAAAACCAGTCAGGTATTTATTGGCAACTACCAATATCCTATATTCATCTTCATTAAACTTTGTACTTGTCTCTTTTTCTGAAAAGCCGTTTAATCCTACTTCAGTATACTTTATACCCTTCAATTCTTTCTCTCCAGAAAAAGCAATAGCAATTTTAAATGGGTTCCCCTTATCTTTAAGGATTGCCTTTAATGCTTTGTAGTAATTTATAGCAGATTCTATACTCTGAGTTATTACCATTGCCTTTGCTTTCCCTTTTAGCTTTTTTTGATTCACTATTTTAGGAATAAAATGGTCTAGTATAATTTCTGCCTTAGTATGAATAGTTTCCTGATGCTGCTCCACATAAGCCCGTAATTTTTTCTGCGCCTTAATAGAATCAAACAAGGGATTTTCTTCAACAGATTTTTCTATTTCATAATAACTTTTAAGGGTGGTGTAATTAGCTAAAACGTCTAAAATAAATCCTTCCTCTATGGCCTGTTTCATAGAGTAAAGATGAAAAGGTTTAAACTTTCCATCTTCTTGTTTCACTCCAAACTTTTCTAAGGTGATAGGCTTAGGAGTCGCTGTAAAGGCCAAATAAGATGCATTCCCACGCATTTTTCGGGCTTGCATCGCCATTACGATCTTATCCTGAGCATCCATTTCATCGGGGTCTGTAATTTGTTGCCCCATGGCGCTGTTCATGCTATCGTGAGCAGATCCACTTTGACTGCTGTGGGCTTCATCTATTATCACTGCGAAACGCTTGTCACTTAGATCTGCAATCCCATCAATAATAAAAGGGAATTTCTGGATAGTAGTGATAATTATTTTTTTGCCATGCTCTAAGCTCTCCCTTAATTCCTTGGATGAATAAGCAGGAGCTACAATGTTTTTAACTTCAGAAAAATCTGCAATGTTTTCACGTATTTGTTTGTCTAACAAACGCCTGTCTGTAACTACAATTACCGAATCGAACAATGGTTGCTCTAAACTCCTAATTCCCGGGGTATCCTTATTTTTAGGGTAGGTTTCTATTAATTGATAGGCCGCCCAGGTTATGGAATTGGACTTTCCTGAACCCGCCGAATGCTGAATTAAATAAGTTTGTCCTACTCCCTTTTCACCGGCATGATCTATTATTTTACGAACCACATCCATTTGGTGGTATCGCGGAAAAAATAATGTTTTAGCTTGTAATGGATCTTTCTTCTTTCCATCTAAACGCACAAAGTGCTGAATAATATTGGCTAAACTTTCTCTCGTAAACACCTCATCCCATAAATAATTTGTTCTGTGTCCGGATTCTCCAATACCAATTTCCGGATTGCCTTTACCGTGTTTATTCCCTTTATTAAATGGTAAGAAAAAAGTGTCTTTCCCATTTAATTTGGTGGTCATATACGCCTCGTCTGTATCTACAGCGAAATGAACAATACAACGTGCAAAGTGCAGTATAGGTTGTTTTATATCACGTTGTGTTTTGTATTGATGCTGCCCATGAACTTTAGCGGTTTGCCCTGTCCATGGATTTTTTAATTCCATGGTTACAACCGGTAAGCCATTTATAAATAGAACAAGGTCTATTTCCTCCCGAGGATTGTCTATAGAATATCTTAATTGTCTGGTGATGCTAAACCTATTTCTCTCGAAATTATCTTTTACCGTTTTGCTGCTGCTTGCCAAAGGAAGCTGATAAAATAAGGTAAAATGCGCATCATCTACCTCCAAACCTTTACGCAACAAGTGCAATACCCCATACTTTTTGATCATACGGTCAAAACGATTTAGGATCTTTAATTTCCAGTCGCTTTGTTTTTGTATTTTTTCTAATTCTTCTTTTTGGGTACTTTCCAAAAAGTCCCAAAAAAACTGTTCGTCCAGAGCAAATTGAGTATTGAAATTAAAGGGCTGTCCAATAAAATAGCCTTTCCCAGTTTGGTAAAGCGCATTATGCTCTGCAACTGCCTCACCATTATTTCCTTGAGTCTTTAATTCTTCAAGGCAGGTACCGGTTAAGTGCTTTTCTATGGCTGCTTCTAAGGCTTGTTCGTTGGTTTGGCTATGCATTTTATTAAAGTATTTCAATTTTTATCAAAAAATCTATCACATCAGATTCCTCTTCAAAAGTTTGATATTCCGTTTCTGTTTCTACAATAAATGCTCCCTCATTATCTTCAGAAAAAGTATCATAACTTATCTCGACTTTTTGATCATTTATGTATGATATGTATTTATCCAAATCGACGGAATTCTGTGTAATATAGTTTACTTCATGACCTAATCTTCTAAGGGCACAACACAACCCATAGGTGTAATACTCTCTATGTATCCCATTAGTTTGTCTTTTTTCAAGAATAAGGATATCCCTATATTTTAAATATGGGTCAACTCTGAAAAATTTTTCTTTCCCACATTTCTTTAATACATCTGGATATTCAATAAAATACGTTCGCCAATCTTGAGTGGAAGAACGAGAGATTATTGCTGTTAATTCATTTTCTATTTTATCTATATCTTGGATTTCATCAAACAATAGTTTCACAAAATATCTTTTATTATTATCTGAATCTCTAAGTAATCGTTTCCAGCCAATCTCTCTGTCAACATCAACTAGAAAACTTCTATTTCTACCTTTCGGAAGTGTATAGTTTCCAATTGATAATAACGCTCTTTCAAATATATAATTAGGAAATTCACGTAAGCCACTATCGATAAAAACTGTTCTAGCCCTCGCAGAATAAAAGTCAAATTTCTCTTGAAAATTTTCATCCTCTACGGAATTCCAATTACAATCTCCGTTTTCTTTGAAGAATTCAGTAATGCCTGCAAAATCAAGTAAGAATTCTATTTGACCATTAAAATATTTGTGATTTTCAATTTCTTTGATTTTTTCTTCCCAAAGCGGTGACCTCTCAATTAAAAATGCTTTTATTTCTTCTTCATCCAATTGATATTTTAAAAACCCGTTTGGCTTATCACCATTTTTCAAGAACGCTAAGATATTTGAACTTTCAGGCAACATTAGATTAATAGTTTTTACAGCTGTTTCAAATGACTCGGCTTGGCGATAAACACTATTAGAAGTTAGATTTCTTATTACTCGAACCCATTCTTCAATACCTAAGGAATTTTTATTAAAATCAATATATTTATAAAGAGCATAAAATTGTAATCTCTTAATATATGTCAAATCATAATTTGACACATCAAGAAATAATTTTTCTTCATCCAAAATATCGGAAGAGGATAGATATTTTTTGAAATCCCCATTATTATCGATTAAATCAAGAAATGAAATAATATCATTAATCCCGGTATTATTGAACGCTCCATAAGTCTCTAGCTCATAAAAACCATAATCAGCTTTGTCTTTGGTCATCGACTTTAGGGCTTGAAAATCGGGATCATCCTGTGCAGCTACAGAATTTGTTGCAACAACTCTGATAAAATTCATAAACTCCTTATCAAAGAGGTGATCTTGCTTATTTCTAAAAGCCCAAAAAACATCAGTCCAAGTTGTGTCAATTTTTTCTTCAAAGTATGGTGCAAGGGCCGTATTATTTAGCTTGTCAAAAGTCTTTAACAATTTTTCAAATTTAGCCTTAAAATTCTCGAAATCAGTTAGAGGTTTTCCTCTAGCATTCATTTTTATATATAAACTATCTGTCAGACCAAAATCCCTTAATTCTATAAATTGG
>JAGXIK010000167.1 GCA_024635715.1 Gillisia sp. | reverse complement strand
TGGTTACGATAGAATCTTTTCTCAAGGAAAATTTCTTTCACCTCGGGAATGGGGAAGAGAAGATCTTTTCAGTTTTCAAAAGCGAGAGCGAAGTGAAGGGACTGCAAATAATCATGCTCTTGTCCTAAATTACAAAACCGCTCTTCCACTAGGTCAAGACTTAAGTTTAACAAGCATTCTGAGTGCAGGTAGGCATTGGAAGCCATCTGTTCTATACCCTGTTCAGAACAAATATGCCATGCCAGATTATACCCATATAAATATCGACCTATTCTTCAACTTTAAAAAGTGGAGTAATTTTAAGCCTGAAGTACTTCTTACTTCTAAAATAGCAAATGGTGACTTCCCAAATAATCCTAATTTCTATCTGAACAAAACCGATATGTTTCATTTGGATGTTATATTTAATTATAATTTCTAAGGAACTTGGAAGTCAGAGAAAAAACCTGTTAAGTTCCAATAAGGTGTTTGTTTTTTTTTAAATCTTTAGGTCTTCACGTTTCTTCAATTATTCTAAAAATATGGCGACAAATATTCACTAGGATCTAGAGTTTCCAAGGTTGTTTCGAAAACTCTGAAATAAGCATAGTATTTGATTATATTGGAGCAGAAAGTAAAGAAGAGGCAATTCAATAATAGATTTAATTTAACAAACCTATCCACCTTGTTTATTTAGCAATAGCTTAATAATTGATTAACTTCACCTTCCAGTTTTTAAATTGAATTTTGTAAAGAAAAATAAATAGCCATGAAAACCATCGATAAAGCAAAATTGTCCCCTACTACCTCATCAGAATCAAAAAGTCAATCCATCTATGATATTACTATTAATGCTATAGATGGTAAACCAATTTCGCTTTCAGAATTTAAAGGCAAGCATATATTATTTGTCAATGTCGCCTCAGAATGTGGCTTTACCAAGCAATATAAAGACTTGCAGAAGCTTAGTGATAGCTATCCTGAAGAACTAGTTGTTATTGGTTCACCATGTAACCAATTTGGCAAACAAGAGCCTGGAGATGCTTCAGAAATTCAAGAATTTTGTGAGTTGAATTTTGGTGTGAAATTTTTACTTACAGAGAAGATAGATGTAAAAGGAAGTAAACAACATCCATTATATAAATGGCTCACTTCAAAAGACCTTAACGGTAAGAAAAGTTCTAGTGTAAAATGGAATTTTCAGAAATATTTAGTGGGCGATAAAGGCGATCTAATTGATTATTATTTTTCAATCACCAAACCATTGAGTTCAAAAATCACTAAGCATCTATAATGCAAATAGACATCATTCGGCTTTTATTAGATTTTGGATTAGTTGTTTTAATTTGGATAATTCAGCGTATTGTATATCCAAGTTTTCTTCATTATAGCACAGGAAACCTAGTTACCTGGCACAGAATATATACTTCCCGTTTTAGTGCTATAGTGATACCATTAATGTTTGGGCAACTTGGTGTATCTATTTATCAAGTATTAACGCAAACTAGTTTTTATACAGTGAGTAGCCTGGTGGTCATTATCCTTATATGGATTTCTACTTTTTGGATATTTGTCCCAATTCATTCTATAATTTCAAATGAAAATTCGAGTGAAAGTGATTTGGTATCACTGGTGAATAAGAACTGGATGAGAACGATACTATGGACGCTATTATTTATTTATAGTTTTATTGATGTATTGGATTTCTAAAAACAGAAAGTAAAATAGAGTTCGATAATTATTCTGATTATTATACCAAATAAGTTCCGTCATGCTGTCCGATAACTATTGGAATCATTTCATCCTCTTATTTATGTGGAGATCTGACCCTCAAAAAATTATCATTAAACTATTTCTAAATCTATCCAAACAAGAGACCCTGAAACTCCCGAAGAATCGGGACAGGGTGACGACATTGGTTTAACTAGCGTCATGCTGTTCCGATAGCTATCGGAATCGTTTCAGCATCTTGTTTATGTGGAGATGAAACTCTGAAACAAATTACCATTGACATATTTCAAAAAGTCGCCCAACGCTACTTTTAGTCTGTAATGATTTGTATAATTTTTGATTGTTCATTTTTTTGCCTGTCCAAAAAAACGAACCAAAAAAAAGGACACTTTTTTGTAGGTATTTCCAATTATGCTACCGCATAATTAGAACCGTACTTACACGGCTAAATTTTCTCCAAGGCTTCGAAAATTTTACGTCGTGGAAGCACTACACTTGCAAAAAAGAAGTTCTTAATAAAATAAATCTGCTATAAATCTTCATACTTAAAAATCCTAGGCTAAATATTTTCTTTATCACGGGTCTAACATTGACGTGTATTCTAAATAGGTAATGTTTCAAAGTATAGCCAATGTATAGACCATAATTATTCACTAAAACCCTTTGTTGTTTTAAAGTCCTCACCTCAGGGGAGGACTTAGGAGGGGATAAGAGAACAATTACTTCAGAACAATGGATTCAATTTCTAGTTGAAAAGTTTGTGCTTTATTATTACCAATTAAGAATGCTACTTCTTCAATACTTTCTTTATCATAATTTGGCATATCGAGGTCACGACCTCTGAATGTTGGATACATATCTGATAAAGACAATTCGATAGTTTCCCAGTCTTTTGATGAATTAAAAGAAGTGACATAAGAGTAATAATCAGCCGACTTACTTTTCACTCTAAACTGATATTTTTTTCCATCGCCTTTAACTTTTATAACAATTTTGGAATACGATTTTGTACTTATTTCATCAAAATCGTACCTCAAAGAAGAGAAACCGCCATTATTTTCTAAGGAAACACGACCTTCAAAAACACCATGACCTTCTTTATTTAAATAAAAATTTCCTGATGATCTGCCTCCCATAACCACATCATCTACAATGGTCCAATTAGTTATATCTGCTTTTTTATTAAATTCAAAAATAGTAGCTGTTTGCATCGTAGTTATTAATAAAATGAATAGAATTGTATTTTGTATCATAATTGTATTTTTTAGTGATCCTTCCCTTTATCCATCATAGTATTCTAAATTTAAAGAGTCATTTTTTAGATCTATCATCTTGTCAAGAAATTTTTTATTGTCTCGATAATTCTTGTTTCTTTTGCACTTTATAAAATGCCCGTTAGCGTGAATTGTGAATGTTCGTGTGTTATAAATAACTAAACGATAATAAGGTATTACCCAAGAATATCGGTTTAATCCATTACTAAAATGCACAATGACCCCCATGGGTCTTAATTCAATAGTTACATAATTAATAGTTGACACAAGCAGATCCTTGGGTTGCAGTTTAGCGCTAAATTCTTCAACGACTAATTTACCAGAACTCACACCACCCATCTTTATTTTTTTAAAAAAAGAGAATGAATTGCCTACTGTATTTTTGGTCTCGTTCAAATAGTCTTTGTTAGTATCTGTTGTATTAAATAGCATCATAATTATTATTTTTATTCTGTTTACACCCGGAGTTTTCACAAACTTCCATTCAAAATAAACCCATGAAAAGTTAGTATTGCAAACCAAAACAAGCTTATTGATAATACTAGAGGCTTAATGTAGCGGACTGTATTAACGCGTCCTTTAAAATACTGAATTATAACCACTTATAAAAAATATTTCCCGCTTTAAAAAGTTACCACAGTAAATAGAACTTTCTGTTATTGTCATAATTAATCTGTTAACGTCATTAGATAGTCTTCAGCATTCTGAAGATGTTTTTCTTGCTTTTCCTCAGACATTTTATCATACATTCTCACCAGCATCCCTAACCTTGGATTCGATAGAAAAAATTCACGATGGGTATGCATAAATCGCCAAAACAGACCATCCCAAGTTGCCTGCCATTCTCCCTTTTTGTAATTACTCATTTTCATCAGATAATTACTTCCACTAATATAAGGTTTGGTGGCCATCAATCCCCCATCAGCAAATTGACTCATCCCATAAACATTGGTGACCATCACCCAATCATAAGAATCTATAAAGAGTTCCATAAACCATTTATATACTTCATCTGGATCAAATTCGCATAACATCATAAAATTGCCCAAAACCATTAAGCGTTCTATATGATGGCAATAGCCTGTTTGCAACACTTTTTTAATAGTCTGATCTATAGGTGGAATTCCTGTAGTACCATCATAAAAGGAAGCTGGTATTTTCTTTTTGAATTTCCAGAAATTGGTGGTGCGTGCTTCACTTCCGCTAGCCTCATAAACACCTCTAATAAATTCTCTCCACCCGATTATCTGCCTTATAAATCCTTCGGTAGAATTAATAGGCACCTTGTTTTCTTCAGCATATACCAAACAAGCATCTATAACTTCTCTAGGCGATATTAAACCCACATTAAGCATTGGGGTTAAAACACTATGATTTAATATAGCATGTTCAGCAACAATAGCATCCTCATACTTACCAAATTCCATAAAACGTTGTTCAAAAAATTGATCTAACCAGGCTCTGGTAGTTTCAAAATTTGTTGGATATAATTGATACGTAGTTAGATTTCCTAAGTTATTTGAAAAATGGGTTTCCACGTACCGCTTGGCCTCTTCATAATACTCATCTACATCTGGAAATTGAATAGCCGGCGGTGTCTTTTTGGCTTCATACTTCTTTCTGTTTTCAGCATCAAAACTCCACTTGCCTCCTATTGGTGTTCCATCAGGTTCAATAAGAATGTTTCTCAGTTGACGTTGTTCTATATAAAAGGTTTTTTGGAAAAATTTCTTTTTCCCACTTTTAAAAAATGGAGCAAGGTCCTCTTTAGTATTTAAAAATAAAGGGGAAGGATATTTAGTCGATTTAATTCCGTTTTCAAGAAGCTTCCTATCCAATCGTTTTTGAAGCCAGTTATCTGTTGGATCTATATAATTAATATGCTCCACACCCTGATGTTTTAATTCAGGAATAAGGAGTCTGATATCCGAAATTTCCTCAGTGGATTCAATATAATATACTTCTAGATTTTTATCCTTTCTAAGGAAATCTGTATACCGCTTCATGCTAGCTCTATGAAAAGCTATTTTTTGCTTATGAAAGGAGTACTGCTTAAAGAACAAATATTCTTCAACTATATAAATAGGGCAATTGCTTTCAAAGAGTGGAGATTCTTGAAATAACTGATGCGGAAATATTAAGTTGATACTTTTCATTTATTTCTTCTACAACGTTCACTACAGTATTTTACCTCATCCCAGTTCTTCTCCCATTTTTTACGCCACGAAAATGTGAGCTGACAAACGGGACATGTTTTTTGAGGAAGATGTTGTTTTTTCAATTTAAAATTCTGGTACTTCGTTCACTCTTACATAAGGGTGTTTTTCAATTTTATTCAAAGAATAGTAGCTATTCAAGCCTGAAATCCCAATACTATTTGTGGCCTCTAAATCGATGTCATCATCAACTATTGCGGTATCAGGAAGTATTAGATGTTCTATTTCTCCTATAACTAAAACAGTCCCATTAAGTTTAATATCAAGCGCTTCTTTAAATCGCATTCCAATTTTAAAGCTGCTTTCTTTTACAAAAGGTGCTTTAAAATCTTTGACATATTCTTCGGAAAGATTGCAACGTTTAAATTCTGAAATATCCTCATCAAATTTGGCTGATGTGTAATGAGCATTTTTTACGAATTCTGGATTAATATGATTAATTGTATACTGAGTATTTTCTCGAATATTATTATAAGTATGGCCAACTTCTGAAGTTTGAGGCCTACAAATAAAACCCAAAAGTGCAGGATCACTTCCTAAATGAACTACCGAACTAAATATAGCTAGATTAGTTTGCCCATTGTTATTTATGCTCCCAATTAGATTTGCAGGTTTTATACCAGAAACCGAATTGATGATCTTTAGCCTGGTTATTCTATCAAGCTGTTTTATTTGTTCTTTCGTGTAAATCATTATGTGCTTTATTTATCTATATTTTTTATAAGCGTTCCTATTTGGCATAACAGTTTACTTCACTTTTAGCATAGCTTCGTGATCTTACTAGCCTTATTCATACTTCAACCAAAGAAAATTTATGGCTCGGCTCCTCAAAAGACCAGCTGTTTTTTACATTTCTTCCAAAAAGCGAAGAAAGATGGATAGTATCCTTTCACATCAAACATCCAGTCTCTGGACTCTTCAATACCCTTATAATGATTGATTAATGGATGCTCTTTATAATAAGTGGTTCCGAAGTTATAATCATTTATAAGTTCGTCAAACTCTCCCACATAGATCTGAATATTAGGAATGTTCTCTTTAGCAATTTCAATAATAAAATCAATCGTTTTTTGAGAAACTGGATACTCTTCAAAATGCGAAGGTTCTAATAGCAGAATTCTATTTGCTGAAATCTCTTTTTTCCAGAGTGGATCCAGGTTATAGAAATTATAGATACAGGTTGGAAGCTTTTCATCAATTTTAATCGGATGCCGATCTGGTAAAGGTGTTTTTAATACTAAATGTGGGGTATCTTTTAAAATTTCAGGGATCTCTGATAAAGGCAAGGTCTCATAAGGCACATCTAAAAAAGTATCTTTTTGCTTTGTAAAACAGTATTTATTGATGTTTTCTTGATTGGCGACATACTTCTTATTTGCATTGGATCCTGCAACCCACTGCCAGCTTAAGGCGTTGCTTGCCCAATCTGCATCTAATAAATGGTAATACATCCATTGTGCAGGAACTTTCCAATGACTTTGCCCACTATTGCAAGCTATGGAAGCAATGTACATTCTAAGGTGATTATGTAAATAACCCGTTTTATAAAATTCCTGAATGGCTGTGTCTATAGCTTCAATCCCTGTGTTGGCCTCTACAATTGCTTTTGAAATGGCTGAATTTGAAACGGATGATTGAGGGTGTTTTAAATCTTGATTTATAGCAGCTCCTTTTGCGATCCATACTTGTTGCCAGTAATCTCTCCAGGCCAATTCCTGAATGAATTTCCCTATTTGAGCAGGCTGGTATCCTTGTTTTAAAATTTCAGCAAACACAAACTTTGTTGAAATTATTCCTCTGGAAATATAGGGTGATAAATAGGTGACCGAGCCGTTTATATAATTCCGGGAAGAACCATATTTAACAGGATCTATATTTCGAATACGCTGAAGAATTTCTGAATAAGAAGTTGGAAAAATAGAATCTTGCTGTTCAAATAATTCCATTTATCGTTTGCTTATTTTGTTGCCTGATATCGCTTTCTGGCGGGAGCATTTAAAACGATTGATACCGGATATACGCTTTTTCAGATGTTTCTGACTTACACCGCTATTAACACGTTTTCGCCAACGCTTAAAACTAGATTCCTTTAAGTTGCCACGCATTACTTTAATAACCTCTTTTTCTGGCAAAGCAAATTGAAACTCAATTGCTTCAAAAGGAGTTCTATCTTCCCAAGCCATTTCTATAATACGGTCTAGTTCTCTTTCTGTAAATTCTTTCGTTTCATTCATATAAACTATATTTTTTCCCAGATTTGGTCTGCATTCAAGTAGAAACTCCCCAATGGATTAAAGTTGCACTGCTCTGGCGCTATAATAGAAAGAAAGCTTTGTCCATCATCTCTTTTATATAAATGATATACTTCCCCAATAATAGGCTCAAACGTAAATTTTGCATTAAAAATGAGTTTATTGTATTCAAACTCTTGCATCATTTTATCATATTCAGCTTTTAATTCTAAATATCTTGCCTCTACCTTGTGGTTTATTTTATTGATACTTCTATTTTTCCAAGTAATAGTATCTGGAGTAGTTATTACCGGAGCACCTACAGAAGTCGCATAAGGTTTTAGTGCCGCATCATATTTTTGAGTTTCTAGATCAAAAACTACATTATCTGGTTTTTTAACTTGTGGCATTTTATTAAAGGTGTTTAGTTCAACTTTTCAAGTTGCTTCATTACTTCTTCTGCTTCAAAGGTTTTCTGGTCGCTCATTTTTCTATTTGTAGTAGATAGGCT